>JAQGKM010000319.1 GCA_028290125.1 Hyphomicrobiales bacterium
GCACTTCGGCGAGCTTGAAGACCAGCAGCTTGCGATTGACGCCGATGGAGGCAACATGAACGCCGTCCGCAGGCACGAGCACCTGCCCTTACGCGGGAGCATCGACGTTGAGCACGGCGCGGCCCTAACGAGTCGCCGACAGCATGTCGTCCTGATTGACGAGGAAACCGCGTCCGTCCGAACCGGCGATCAGCATCTTCTGGCCCGCCGTATATGGCAGGATCTGCTCCACGTCCTCGCCCTCGTCGATGTCAGCCATCAGGCGCACCGGTTCGCCGAAACCGCGACCGCCCGGCAGCTTCAACACATCGAGCGTGAACACCTTGCCGTTGGTGGCGAGCACCAGCACCTTCCAGGTCGTCTCGGCGAAGAAGGATGTGTCGAGCGCGTCGTCACCCTTGAACTGCAGCGTCGAAAGATCGGCGACGTGCCCCTTCAGCGTACGGATCCAGCCCTTCTGCGTGAAGACGACCGTCACCGGCTCGCGTTCGATCATCGCCTCTTCGAGGTCGAGCGCGGCGCCTTCGGGCGGCGTCTCGAATTGCGTGCGGCGCTTGCCGAGCTGTCCGTCGGCGTTGAGCCGCTTCTTCACGTCGCGGATCTGCGTCGTGATGGTCTTCCACTGCAGGCTCTCGTCCGACAGCAGGGATTCGATCTCGCTCTTTTCTTTCGTGAGCTCGTCGTGCTCCTTGCGCAGCTGCATTTCTTCGAGGCGACGCAGCGAGCGCAGGCGCGTGTCGAGGATGTAGTTGGCCTGTACGTCCGACAGCGCGAAGCGAAGTTTCAGCGCGTCCTTCGGCTCGTCCTCCTCGCGGATGATGCGGATCACCTCGTCGAGATGCAGGAAGACGATGAGCATGCCGGCGACGACTTCGAGCCGGTGCTCGATCTCGCCAAGACGGAAGCGTGAGCGGCGCAGCAGGACTTCGCGGCGATGGTCGAGCCATTGCTTCAGCGCTTCCGCGAGCGAGACGACGCGCGGCACGACGCCGTCCACCAGCACGTTCATGTTGACCGGAAAGCGCGTCTCGAGCTCGGTCAGACGGAACAGCGACTCCATCATCACGACAGGATCGATGTTGCGGGCGCGCGGCTCGAACACCACGCGCACGTCTTCCGCCGATTCGTCGCGCACGTCGCCGAGCAGCGGCAGCTTCTTGTCGTTCAGCAGTTCGGCGATCTTCTCGATCAGCCGCGACTTCTGCACCCCATAGGGAATTTCCGTGACGACCGTCACCCAGGCGCCGCGCTGGCCCTCTTCCTTGGTCCATTTCGAACGCACGCGGAACGAGCCGCGGCCCGTGCGGTAGGTTTCGGCGATCGATTCGGCGCCGTCGACGACGATGCCGCCGGTCGGAAAATCGGGACCCGGCACGAACGTCAGCAGCTGGTCGGTCGTCGCCTTGGGATGCGTGACGAGATAGAGCGCGGCGTCGCAGAGTTCGCCGACATTGTGCGGCGGGATCGACGTCGCCATGCCGACCGCGATTCCCTGCGAGCCATTGGCCAGCAGGTTCGGGAAGGCGGCGGGAAGGACGATCGGCTCTTTCTGGTCGCCGGAATAATTCTCGCGGAAGTCGATGGAATCTTCGTTGATGCCTTCGAGCAGCAGGCGCGCGGCGTCCGTCATGCGCGCTTCGGTGTAGCGGTAGGCGGCGGCGCTGTCGCCGTCGATATTGCCGAAGTTGCCCTGCCCTTCGATCATCGGATAGCGCGATGCGAAATCCTGCGCGAGGCGCACCAGCGCGTCATAGATCGCCTGGTCGCCGTGCGGATGGAACGAACCCATCACGTCGCCGACGATCTTCGCGCATTTCTTGAAGGCCGTGCCGGGATCAAGCCGCAGGATGTGCATGCCGTACAGGATGCGCCGGTGAACGGGCTTCAGCCCGTCGCGCGCATCCGGCAACGCGCGACCCATGATGGTCGACAGCGCATAGGCGAGATAGCGCTCTTCGAGCGCGTCGCGGAGATTGATCGGATCGGGTTCGGCCGGAGGCGCCGGCGGCGTGAAGGGCTTGGCCATGGGTCGGGGTTAAAGCATGGTTTCGCCCCTCGCAAGTTCCCTTTTTGTCCCGTCCACCGGCAACGCGCGAGTGTGTCCTTCCGGCACTTGCGCGGGGCGCCACGACTCTTTAACCCTGCGCTCCACCTATTCTCGTCCCCGCCCGCGCGACACGCGGAACTTAGCGACTCGACGCGGCATTTAGCGGTCGAAGAGCACGTCGCATTCATCATCACAGGTCAGACAGCGTGAAAATTCTGGTTCGCACGATTTCCTTCCTCGCCCTCGCGTTTCTTGTCGGCGCCAGCGCATTCGCCGTCGCGGGGTCGCAGTCCGCGCCCGTCGAGGCGCGCGAGGAATGCGCGACGCGCGAAGTGCCGCTCGATGAAGGTTATGGCGTGACGCGCGTGGAACTGCGCGAAGTCTGCGCGCGCTAAAGGCACGCCAGATAGGCGGCGCGCGCATCCGGCATCGGCAATCCGCGCGCTGCAAAAATATCCCGCTGCAGAAAAAA
>JAQGKM010000162.1 GCA_028290125.1 Hyphomicrobiales bacterium
GGCGACACCAGCGCGCCGATGACGGCGCCGGGCAGCGCGATGTTGACGATGTTGACGCCGAGCGTCGTCAGCCCGCCAAAACCAAACATCACGGCCTGCAGCAGCAGCGCGACGCAGACGGCGGGGAAGATCGCTGATCCGAGGACGACACCCATCAACCCGCCGAGCAGCAGATGCACGCTCGAGGGACCAACCGGCACGGCGAACAGGGACAAAGCGAAGAAGCCTGAAGCCAGAATGGCGACGCGCGGGATGTCGCGGTCGCTGATGCGTTTCAGGCCGAGCCCGACGGCGCCCGCCGCGACGACGGCGCCGCCGACGAGCACGGGCATGGAGAGAACGCCGTCAGGAATATGCGCCATGTCAGCGTTTTCCGGCCGGGCGCGCGGTAGTCATGTCGGTCGCTTTCACCCAGATCAGCCCGCCGAGTTCGACCGGCGCGTCCTTGCCGTCGGGCGACTTCATCTTCTCGTCGCCCTCGATCAGTGCGGCAAAACCCCACCAGCCGGCGCGCGGCATGGCGTAGGCGAACACGCCTTGCGCATCGGCCTTGATGACCTGCGTCACGAAGGCGTCATTGGGCGCCTTCACCGCGCCGCCCTCGTTGACATATTCCACTTCGACCTCGGCGAAAGGCACGGGCGCGCCGTTCCGGCGGACGATCCCGCGAAACAGATTGCCGGTCCAGAGGCCGGAGGGGCGGGCCAGCGGCTCGATCTCGACCGGCAGGCCGAGCTTCTCGTCCCAGCCCTTGCCGGAGGCGAAGCCGTCGACGACGACCTTGGCGTAGTGAATGATGTACTTGCCTTCGCCCGGCTCCCAATAGGCTTCCGGTTCGACGAAGAAGATCGCCGCGCCCGGCTCCTTCAGCTCGTGAGTCAACGTCCAGCTGGCCGCGCCCTGTTTCTTGGAGGCCTTGAGGCCGGCGGAGAGGTCGAGGGTCTTGCCGTTGACGAGCGCGCCGACGCGCTTCGGGCGCTTCATCTCCATCACCGGGCCACCCTCCATCGGGTGGGTGAAGACGAGGTCGATCGTTACCTTGCCGCCATCGGGCAGCACGTCGGCGGAGGGGAGAATTTCCTGGAAATGAGCGGAGGCGGGCACGCCAGCGAGGAGCGCGGACATGAGTGCGAATGCGACTGTCGTGTATGCCCGGCGCTTCATCATTCCTCCGTCTGTATGAAGTTTTTTTTACTTCTACATAAAGACGAAAGGCGGATGCAAGCCAAAAGTCGGATGCGGCGCCGACAAACGAAAAAGGGCGCGGCCTGAGCCGCGCCCTTCGATCTGAATTCCAGCCGCCGATCAGGCGATCGGGCTCTCGGCTTCCTTGTGGCGCTTGCGGAGCACCGCCCCGAGCGCCAGCACGATGGCGATGCCAATCGCGCCCAGCACATATTCCGCCGTGTGCTCGGACATGCCGCCCAGCCAGGGCCGGATGGCGGGCTCGGAGGCCAGCAGTTCGCCGGCGACGAAGCCGAGCAAGCCGGCGCCCACCCAGACCAGCCAGGGGAAGCGTTCCAGCATGGTGATGACGAGCTGCGCGCCGAACACGATCAGCGGGATCGACAGGCCGAGGCCGATGACCACGAGCAGGTTCGAGTCCTTCGCCACGGCCGCGATGGCCAGCACGTTGTCGAGCGACATCACCATGTCGGCGATGGCGACGATCCGTACCGCCTGCCAGACCGAGCCGGCCTCGGCAACGTTCGACTCGTCGGTTTCGTCGGTCAGCAGCTTGACGGCGATCCAGACCAGCAGGAGCCCGCCGCCAAGGCGCAGATAGGGGATCGCCAGAAGCGAGACGACCAGCAGCGTGAAGATGATGCGCAGCACGATGGCGACGCCCGCGCCGGCGATGATGCCGACGGTCCGGGATTTTGGCGGCAGACCGCGGCAGGCGAGCGCGATCACGACCGCATTGTCGCCCGAGAGCAGGATGTTGATCCAGATGATCTGCAAGAGCTGGAGCATGAAGGCGCTGACATTGCCGTCCATCAGTGTTTCGTCCTTTCGCGCCAACCCCTCGCGGGCGGCTTTCCTTGATCGTTTTGGCGAGGCGGCCCGGAGGCGATCGCCAGCTTCACGCGAGCTGTGACTTCATAACAGGCGGCGCAATCTTTCAGAATCCCGGGCGCCTGTCCATCGGGGCGTCAGAGTTTGTTGTTGGTTGTCCGCACGAGCGCGCCCATGCTCATTCCGCCGGAGCCGCCTCCGTCTTGGCGATGACCCGCGCGTAGCGCTGCGCCAGCCAGGCGCAAACCGTCAGTTGCAGCTGATGGTAAATCATCAGCGGCAGGATGACGACGCCCGCCTGAGCGCCGGGGAACAAAACGTTCGCCATCGGCACGCCGGTCGCCAGCGTTTTCTGCGCGCCGCAGAACACGATCGTGACTTCGTCCTGCTTGCTGAAGCCGAGCATCCGCGCCGCCACCGCCGTGATGACGAGGACGAGGGCGAGAAGGATGGCGTCGATGACGAACAGCATGATGAGATCGTCCGTGGAGACACGCTGCCAGACGCCGTTCACGACGGCCGCGCTGAACGCGGAATAGACGACGAGCAGGATCGAGCCGCGGTCGGTCATGGAGAGAATGGGTTTCTGGCGCGCGACCCAGGCGCCGATCTGTGGCCGCAGGATCTGGCCGGCGATGAACGGGAGCAGCAATTGCAGGACAATCTTGCCGACCTGGGCCAGATCGACGCCACCTTCGCCACGCGCCGAAAGGAGGAAACCAACCAGCACCGGCGTGATGAAGATGCCGATGATGTTCGACCCCGTCGCCGAGCAGATGGCGGCGGGCACGTTGCCCTTGCCAATGGAGATAAGGGCGATTGACGACTGGACCGTGGAGGGCAGGGCGCACAGGAAGATCATGCCGATCCACAGCGTCTCGGTGAGGAGGCGCGGCGCGAGCGCATGCAGCGCCATCCCGATCACGGGGAAGAGCACGAAGGTCGTCGCGAGTACGAGCAAGTGCAGGCGCCAGTGCGTGATGCCGGTGATCACCGTCTCGCGGGCGAGACGCGCGCCCTGCAGAAAGAACAGCACCCCGATCGCAACATTGGCGGCAATGTCCACAGCCTTGGCTACGGCGCCCGAGGCGGGGAGCAGGGCGGCGAGCGACACCACGAAGATGAGCGCAATCAGGAAAGGATCGGGGATCAGGCGGCGCAGCACGTCGGGACTCTTTCCGTTCGGAGCGCAGCGTCATCGCGGCGGTCGCAACTTCTTTAGCTGGGCGCCCCCCGATTGCAAGAGGTCCCGACACGGCGAAGCACGTTCCGGACCAGCGTCGTCCGCTTGACGCGGGGCGCAAGTTCCTGAAGATCGCACCTCCCGGGCGCAGACTCAGGGAATGCGGGAGTGAAATGTCGATGCAAGCGTCCAGGCCGACCACCCGTTTCCGCGAGCTGATCGCACGCCGGCAGATCACCATGATCCCGTCCGTGGGCGACGCCTTCTCGGCCCGGCTGATCGCCCATGAGGGCTTCGAGGCCCTGATGAGTTCGGGCAACGCCAGCTCGGCGATGAAGCTCGGCATGCCAGACGTCGGCATCATGACGCTGGCGGAAAACGCGCAGAACGCCGGGCTGATGGCGCAGGCGAGCGGCCTGCCGGTCTTCGCCGACGCCGACACCGGCTACGGCAATGCGCTCAACGTGCGCCGCACGATCATGGAATTCGAGCGCGCGGGCGTCGCCGCCGTGATGATCGAGGACCAGGTCAGCCCGAAGCGCTGCGGCATGCTGGAAGGCAAGCGCGTCGTTTCGTCCGAAGAGATGGAAGGCAAGGTCAAGGCCGCCGTCGATGCGCGCAGCGACGACGATTTCGTCATCTGCGCCCGCACAGATGCGCGCGCCGTCGAGGGGCTGGCGTCCGCCATCAAGCGCGGGCAGGCCTACCAGCGCGCCGGCGCCGACGTGATCTTCGTCGAAGGCCCGAAGACGATCGAGGAGGCGGAAGCCATCGCCCGTGAGATCGACATTCCGCTGCTCTACAACATTACGCCCACCGGCAGCGTGCCGCCGCTCGACGTCGCGACGCTGGAGCGCATCGGGTTCCGGCTGCTGAGCTGCTCGGTTTACATGCTGCTCGCGGCGCTGCCCTCCATGCAGAACTTCTTGCGCGTGCTGAAGAGCACCGGCGACGTGGCGAAGGCCGGCGCCGGCGCGGCGAAGATGAGCGAATATCTGGAGATCCTGCGTCTCGACGATTGGCAGGAAAGGGAAGCGCGCTTCTCGCCGCCGTCCGACGCGCCCTGACGACGTAGACCAGACGACAAGGCCGGTCCGCAAAGAGGCTGGCGACAGGAGGAAAGCATGAAGGCAGCATTTAAGGCGTTGCTCGCCACGACCGCGCTCTGCGCTGCGGCGATCCAGCCCGCCCACGCGCAGGCGCCCGATTTCTACAAGGGCAAGACGCTGACCGTGATGGT
>JAQGKM010000172.1 GCA_028290125.1 Hyphomicrobiales bacterium
GAGAGCGAAGGCCGTCCCGAAGGGAAGCACGACGAGCACTGGAGTCGTGCGCATCAGAATTTCGCGCAGGACAAGGGCGCGGCCGAAACGTCTGGAGAGACGCCCGACACCGCCTCGCCCAAGGCGGGTGACACGCCGCCGGCCGACACGCCCGCCGAGGCGATGGACACGCAGGACAAGGCCATGATGCCGGGCAACGGCGCCGAGAGCCTGTCGCGGACGGCGAAGCCCGAACCCGGCTCCGAACCGACGCCGCCCGCCAAGCGCCCGCGCACCCAGCGCAAGAAGACGCCTGCGACCTAGGCGATCGCGTCTGCGGTCGCCATCGCCTCGCAGCGGGCGACCAGCATGTCAGTCGGCATGATGTCGCCGAAGGTGAGGTAGAAGGCGATCAGCGCCGCGTTATGCTCTTCGTCGGTCGCCGCAGCATTGCCGTCCGTCACCATGATGGTCTGGAAGTTGCGCATCATCGCGTCGCGCGCGGTGGATTCGCAGCAGACGCTGGTGACCGTGCCGGTGATGATGACCGTGTCGATGCCGCGTGCGCGCAGGATCTGCTCGAGATCCGACGACCCCTGGATGAACGCGCTGAAGCGCAGCTTTTCGACATAGAGATCGTCTGGCTGCGCATCGAGCTTGTCCCACAGCGCATAGCCGATCGACCCCGGCGTCAGCGCCTCGCTCCGCTTCTTCGTCCGCTCCGGGCGCGACATGTCGTGCATCACCGACCAGTCGACGAGCGAGTCTTCGAGGAAGGCCGTCTGGATCCACACCACGGCCCCGCCGGCCGCACGCATGGCCTTCGCGAGACGGTTGATGTTGGGCACGATCTCGAGCGCGTCCTGGCAAGGCGAATGGGCGACGCCCTCCATCATGAAGGCGTTCTGCATGTCGACGACGACGAGCGCCGTGCTGGCCGGATCGAAATCGGCGAAGACATGCTCGCGCCCGCGGCGCGCGATGACACGATCGACGATGGCTTGCGGAATGACGACCTTGTGCATCGTGCTCTCCATGTTGCAGGGCACCATGGTAGCCGCAAAGGCCCTTGCGGCAAGCAGAAATGCGGCCCGGAAATTCTGACGCAAGGCAAGGCTGACGTTGCGTCAGGCATGTTGCAAACTTAACGAATGATTGCTGAAAACTTACAAAACCCTTTCGCGATTTTTCGGATTTAAGGCTTCGTTAACCAACCCACGCCCAGATTGAGACACACCCTCAAAGGCGTTTCACCGTGATTCAGACCCGTCCGACACGCGCCATCCGCTTCCGTGGCCGCTCTTTCCAGGCGCTCGCCCTATGCCCCGAGGCGCCGCTCGACGCCTGGCTTCAGGAAGTCGACGCGTGGCTCGAACGCTCGCCGGGCTTCTTCGGCGGCAAGCCCGTCGTCCTCGACCTCACCGGTCACGACTGCGACGCCACCTCGCTGTCCGAACTCGTGCAGGCGCTCGCCGCGCGCGACGTCCGGCTGCTCGGCATCGAAGGCGCGGACGCATCGCTTGCGGGCGCCGGACTGCCGCCGTTTCTCACTACCGGCAAGGCGACGCCCTTCCCCGAAATGGCGCCCGTCCCTGCCCCGGCTCCCGAACCTCCCGTCGCCCAGGGACTGATCATCGAGGCGCCGGTGCGCTCGGGTCAGTCGATCGTGCATCCCGACGGCGACGTCACCATCATCGGCTCGATCGGCTCGGGCGCGGAAGTGATCGCCGGCGGATCGATCCATGTCTACGGCGCGCTGCGGGGCCGCGCGCTGGCAGGAGCCTACGGCAATTCGCGCGCGCGCATCTTCTGCAGCAAGCTCGAGTGCGAATTGCTCGCCATCGACGGCCTCTACAAGGTCGCCGACGAAATTGGCGCCGAGTGGCGCAAGAAGCCGGCCATGGCCTGGCTCGAAAACGACACTGTCAAAATCAAATCATTCGACTGAAAGGGGTTTTGCAAAATGGCCGAGGTTATGGTCGTCACATCTGGCAAGGGCGGCGTCGGCAAGACGACGTCGACGGCCGCGCTTGGCGCGGCGCTGGCGCAAGCCGGGCAGAATGTCGCCGTCGTCGATTTCGATGTCGGCCTGCGAAATCTGGATCTCGTCATGGGTGCGGAACGCCGCGTCGTCTATGACCTGATCAATGTCGCCAACGGCGAAGCGCGCCTGAGCCAGGCGCTCATTCGCGACCGTCGCATCGACACGCTGCATCTTCTGCCGGCGTCGCAGACGCGCGACAAGGATGCGCTGACCGAGGAAGGCGTGAAGCGCGTCATCGACGAATTGCGCGAGCGGTTCGACTGGGTGATCTGCGACAGCCCGGCGGGCATCGAGCGCGGCGCGCAACTCGCCATGCGCTACGCCGATCTCGCCGTCGTCATCGCCAATCCGGAAGTTTCCTCGGTGCGCGATTCCGACCGCATCATCGGCCTGCTCGACGCCAAGACCATGCGCGCCGAGAACGGCGAGACGATGGAAAAGCATCTCCTGCTCACCCGCTACGACGCCCAGCGCGCCGGACGCGGCGAAATGCTGAGCGTCGAGGACGTGCTCGAAATCCTGTCGATCCCGCTGCTCGGCATCATCCCCGAGAGCGAGGAAGTGCTGCGCGCGTCGAACGTCGGCTCGCCCGTCACGCTGAACAACGCGCAGAGCGCTCCCGCCCGCGCCTATATGGATGCAGCCAAGCGCCTGTGCGGCGAAGACGTGCCGATGATCATTCCGTCGCACAAGAAAGGCTTGCTCGATCGTCTCTTCGCCCGGAGGGCTGCATGAATATCTTCAGCCTGTTCGGGCGCAAGACAACCGCGCCCGTGGCGCGCGAGCGCCTGCAAATCCTGCTCTCGCACGAGCGCACGACCAATTGCAACGCCGACCTGATCGCGCTCTTGCAGAAGGAAGTGCTCGCCGCGCTGGCCAAGCACATCGACGTCGATCCCTCGAAAGTGCAGATCAAGATGGAGCGCCGCGAAGACGTGTCGCTGCTCGAGATCGACGTCGAGATCCCGACGCCCAAGGCCGACCGGAAACCGGCCAGCCAACCGGCCAAAGTCACCGTGCGCACGACGCGGCGCGCCGGCCAGGCGGCCTGATCAACCAGACAGAGGCGGCGCTCCGGCGTCGCCTTTTTCACTTTTTTGTCCGGGCGGTTCGACGGGTCCTGTGCTCTGCAGCCGCCGCGCCAGCAACCATGACAGCAGCGCCCAGCAGGAGCCGACCGCCCAGCCGGCCAGCACGTCGGTCGGCCAATGCACGCCGAGATAGACGCGGCTGATGCCGATCAAAAGCGTCAGCAGGATCGCGCAGCAAATCAGATAGAGACGCACGCGCAGATCGGCCTGCGTCCGCGCCAGCAGCGCCCCCAGCGTGAGATAAACCATCGCCGACATCATCGCGTGACTCGATGGAAAACTCAGCGTGTAGACGTCCATCCCGTGCGGCACGAGATCGGGCCGTGGACGGTCGAAGACCAGTTTCAGGACGGTGCTGAAGATCGTGCCGAGAACAATCGAGCCCGCGACCAGCATCGCCGAGCGACGCTTGCCGGCGAGAACGAGAAACAACGTCACGAACACGGTCAGCAGGGTCAGCACCGCCGTGCCGCCGAGCGCTGTGAAGTCGCGCATCACCTCCTCGAACCAGCGCGGACCGATCGGATCCGACAGGTCCTGCGGATTGCGAAACATCAGCAGCACGCGCGAATCGAAGCCGTGGGTCGAACCTTCCATCACCTCGTCGGCGAGTTGCACGAAGGCGAACAGGCCCGTCGCCACCAGCGCCAGCACGGCGAGAACGCCGCGCTCGAGCCGGGCGGCATACGACAGGGCCTTTGAGAAATGGGTCAGCATGGGCGCGCGATTTCCTTGTAGCCAGGGCAACACGCGCCCGCGCCCAAGGTTCATTCCATCACTTCCTTCGCCTTGGCGACGACCGCCGGCGACGAGCGATAGATCTTGCCGATGATCGCCTCGGCGTCCGCGCCGCCGATGGGATTGACCGGCAACAGGAGTTTCTGCGCGTCGGCGAGGAAGGCCTGGTCGGTCATCGTCTCGTCGAACGCCTTGCGCATCGCCTGCAGCCGGTCGGCCGGCACCGCCTTCGACATGATGAAGGGCCGCCCCAGCTCGCCCGCCGCCGAAAGCAGTTCGAGCACGTCGCGCTGCTCGTCCGTGGTGGCGAACTTGCCGAGATAGGGCACGCCCTTGGGCAGGTCCGGAGACTCGACCGGCGAGAAGGTGACGATGGGCGTGATCTTGCCGTCGCGAATCCACTCAGCCGGCACGCTGCTCCACGAGCCGCAATCGCCGTCGAGCTCGCCGCGTTCGATCGCCAGCCGCTGCTCAGCGCTGCCCGGGAAACCCAGCACCTGTTTCACGTTCACGCCGAACAGATTGCGCAGGATGGCGCCATTGACGTAATTGCCCGTTCCCTTGCCGGTCCCGCCGAAGATCACTTCCTTGCGCTTGATGAAGTCATCCCAGTTCTTCACATCGAGCTTCGACCACAGATAGCAGACGCGAAAATCACGCGTGATGCTGCCGACCCACGCGACATCGTTGAAATTGAATTTCGTGCGCACGGGATCGGTCAGCGATTCCGTGATGAGGCCGGGATTGAAGGCGCCGATCACCGAGCCGTCCTTGGCCTGCGTCGCGTCGATCTGGCGCACGGCGTTGAGGCTGCCGGCGCCCGGCAGGTTCTGCACGATCATGTCCGGGCTGCCGGGCGCATGGCGCCCCATGTGGCGTGACAGCAGGCGCGCATATTGATCGTAACCGCCGCCCGGCGAGAAGCCGACCAGAATGGTGACGTTCCGCCCTTTGTAGAATTCGGCCGGGGCCTGGGCGACGGCGGGCGCTGCGGCGCCTGCGCCCAGCGTGACGGCGAGGAAACGGGCTGTCTGGCGCAATCTCGTGTGCATTGCTGTTCCTCCCGGGATCTTTGGCGACCCTTGCGTAAAATTTAGGAGAGGATCGGAGCCGGGCGCAAGCACAGGCGGCGCAGCATACGCTCTTGTGACCGAAGCGCCGGCGCCCCATCTATGGCGCACATCAGGAGCAGACTCGTGCCGCAAAACCCCTTTTTCGAGACCTGGACCACGCCCTTCGGGATGCCGCCATTCGACCGCATCGAGACGGCGCACTTCATGCCGGCTTTCGAGCGCACCATCGCCATGCACCGCGCCGAGATCGACGCCCTGCGCGACGACCCCGCGCCCGCCACCTTCGCCAACACGATCGAGGCGCTTGAGCGCGCCGGCATGGACCTGCTGCAGGTCAACATGGTGTTCCGCAATCTCGCCGGCACGGAAAGCGACGAGGCGCTCCGCCAGGTCGAGCGCGAAATCTCGCCGATCCTCGCCCGTCACCGCAGCGCGATCTACCTCGACGCCCGCGTGCTCGCGCGCATCGAAGCCGTGATGAACGGGCCCGAATGGGCAGGCCTCTCGGCCGAGCAGAAGCGCGTCACGGAACGCATCCACAAAGGCTTCGTGCGCGCCGGCGCGCGACTGACCGATGCGGAAAGCGCGCGGATGACCGAAATCACCGCGCGGCTGGCGACGCTCGGCACGCAGTTCGCGCAGAACGTCCTGAAGGACGAAGCCGACTACGTGCTGTGGCTCGAATCGGACGCCGATCTCGCCGGCCTGCCGGAAGACTTCTGCGAAAGCGCCGCAGCTCTTGCGGCGACGCGCGGCAAGCCCGGGTCACACGCCGTGTCGCTGTCGCGCGGAAATGTCGAAGCCTTCCTCACCCACTCGACCCGCGCAGACCTGCGCGAGACGCTGCTCAATGCTTTCCTCGCACGCGGCGAGAACGGCGGCGCGAGCGACAATCGCGCCATCATCTCCGAAACCGTCGCGCTGCGCGACGAGCGCGCGCGCCTGCTCGGCTACGAGTCCTACGCGCATTTCAAGCTCGACGACACGATGGCTGAGACGCCCGACGCTGTGCGCGGCCTGCTCGACCGCGTTTGGGAACCGGCCCGCGCAGCGGCGCGCCGTGAACGCGACCGCCTGTCCGACATGGCGAAACAGGAAGGCCAGAACGGCGCAATCGCCAAGGCGGACTGGCGCCATTATGCGGAGAAGATCCGCCGTGCGGACTACGCCATCGACGACGCGGAACTGCGCCCCTACTTCCCGCTGTCGCGCATGATCGACGCGGCATTCCACGTCGCCGGAAAGCTGTTCGGCCTGACGTTCGAAGAACGCAAGGACCTGCCACTCTATTCGCCCGACGTGCGCGCCTATGACGTAAAGGACAGCGCCGGCCAGCATGTCGCGCTGTTCCTCGGCGATTATTACGCGCGTCCCTCCAAGCGCAGCGGCGCGTGGATGTCGGCCTTTCGTGTGCAGCAGAACATGGACGGCGTGGTGCGCCCGATCATCATCAACGTGCTCAACATCGCCAAGCCCGCTGGCGGCGAAGAGGCTCTGCTCAGCATCGACGAGGCACGCACCCTTTTCCATGAATTCGGCCACGCGCTGCACGGCATGTTGTCGAACGTGACCTATCCGGCGCTGTCGGGCACATCCGTCTCGACGGACTTCGTCGAGCTGCCCTCGCAGCTCTATGAGCACTGGCTGCTGCAGCCGCAGGTGCTGCGGCTCTATGCGCGCCACGTCGAAACCGGCGAGCCGATCCCGGACGCGCTGATCGCGCGCCTGAAGGCCGCGCGCGGCTTCAACCAGGGTTTTGCGACGGTCGAATATTGCGCCTCGGCGTTCGTCGATCTCGACCTGCATCTCGAGGCCAAGACCGCAGCCGCCGATCCGCTCGCCTTCGAGCGTGGCGAGCTCGCCAAGATCGGCATGCCGGACGAGATCGCCATGCGCCACCGCTCGCCCCACTTCACCCATGTCTTCTCGGGCGAGGGCTACGCATCCGGCTATTATTCGTATCTCTGGTCGGAGGTGCTCGACGCCGACGCCTTCTCGGCCTTCGAGGAAAAGGGCGACATCTTCGATTCCGCAACCGCGAAGAGATTGCACGATTACATCTATGCGGCCGGCAATCTGCGCGACCCGAAGGAGGCCTATGTCGCCTTCCGCGGCAAGCTGCCGGGTGTCGAAGCCCTGCTGGAAAAACGCGGCCTCGCCTAGTCTTCCGCCAGTGCGCGCACGAGCAGGCCGGTGACGTAGCCGGCCTGCAGGCAGAACGAGGCGAGCGCCAATTGTCCGATCGCCGACAGCACGCTCGCGTCGACGACGAAGTTCACGAGCGCGACGCCCGAGAGCGCAAAAAACATCGCAACGACGAACGGAAGCAGCGTCAGCTTGAGCCCGCATGCGAAGCCGATGAAAGCATTGATTCCGGCGATCAGCATCAGGTCTCATCCGGAGGAATCGATGTCACCAGCTTAAGCATTCTCGACGTTGTGAAAAGGCGGAGCGATCTCAAAATGCGTGTCACACGTAGACCAAGTCATGACAAACGCTGACCAGAAGACGATCTACTACGACGGCTCGTGCCCGCTGTGCACACTGGAGATCGGGCACTACCGACAACAGAGTGGTGCGGAAAGTCTTTGTTTCATCGATATTTCTCACGACAAATCAGTCACCGGCCCGGGATTGACGCAAGACGCCGCGATGGCGCGCTTCCACGTGCGCGCGCGCGACGGCTCTCTGCTGTCGGGCGCCGCAGCTTTTGTTTCCGTGTGGGACGAATTGCCGAAGTGGCGGTGGGCGGCGCGGCTCGCGCGCCTGCCCGGCGTGTTGCCGCTGCTCGAACTCGGCTACCGCGGCTTCCTTCCGCTGCGCCCCGGGCTCGCCGCGTTGATGCGGCGGCTCGGGCGCAGGTGAGGTGCTATTCGCCTTCCTTGCCGGCGGCGCCTTGCAGCACCTTCAGGTCGGGCTTGTCGGTCGAGGCCGTGGCAAGTTTGGCGATCAGCGCCGGCGGCGTCGCGTAAACGTCCTTGAACGCAGCGGCCATTTCGACGCCGCTCATCGGGTTCACTTCCTGATCGGATTTCACCGCTTCGGAAATCAGGTCGGGATCCTTCATCGACTGGTCGAAGGCCTTGCGCAAGATTTCGACGCGGTCGGCCGGCACGGCCTCGGCGACGAACAGCGGGCGGCCGAGTTCGAACGCAGTGAACTGCACCTTCAGGATCTGCTTGGTCTCGGGGTCGTCCGCCAGATCGACGATCAGCGGCACGTCCTTCAAATCCTGATGTTTGCGCAGGCCCATCTGGAACAGCATCTTGTACTTGCCGCTCTCGATCATCTCCTTGTAGTGCGGCTTGACGCTCGTCCACGAGAAGGTGCCGCGCCCGTCGACCTCGCCGCGCTCCATCGCGAGGTTCATCTCGTTGCCGCCCGGGAATCCGGCGATGACCTTGAACTTCAGGCCCATGAGGTTGCGCAGCACATACGGGATGACGACGCTCTCGGTGCCGACGCCGGTGCCGGCGATCACCGTCTCGCGCGTTTTCAGGTCGGCCCAACTCTTCACCCCTGTGCGCGAGTGAACCATCGCGACGCTGGTGTCGGAATTGACGCTGCCGATCCATTGCAGCGTGCGCGGATCGAATTTGGCTTTCGACGCCTGGCCGAGCAGCGGCTCGAACGGCACGCCGCGCTGCGGGGCGCC
>JAQGKM010000173.1 GCA_028290125.1 Hyphomicrobiales bacterium
GCCGACCCCGAGAAGCCCTGCCGCTTCATCTCGTGCACCAACCGCATCTTCAAGCA
Organism: Hyphomicrobiales bacterium; assembly: GCA_028290125.1. Classification (GTDB taxonomy): domain Bacteria; phylum Pseudomonadota; class Alphaproteobacteria; order Rhizobiales; family Beijerinckiaceae; genus Terripilifer. Next base: position 57 of record JAQGKM010000173.1, read on the forward strand.
GATCGGGCTGAACACGCTCGAGCAGTTCGAAGACTCGCCGGATTACGATCCCAAGGTGGTGCTGACCGCCGAGATCATGCGCGAATACCTGCGCGGCGAACGCGGCTTCAACGCCAAGAAATGACGAGGCCTTAGCCTCGTCATTGCGAGCGAAGCGAAGCAATCCAGAGCCCCCACGTGTGGCGCTGGATTGCTTCGTCGCTTCGCTCCTCGCAATGACGGCGAGGATGGATTGCAGATGAACAAATCAGACAATCCGCGCCCGAACCTCCAGCACTCCCTGCGCGATCATCTGCTTGGCGCGCAGGCGGATCATGTGCACGACGACAGCGCCGATCATGACCACGATCATGACATGCAGGGGCACAATCTCCTCGACATCGAATCGCGCTCGCTGGAAAGCATTCCGCTGATCAGCATGGGCGTCGACATCGGCTCCTCGGGCACGCAGATCGCCTTCTCGCGGCTGCTGATGCGCGGCCCCGGCGAGCCGCTCGCCATGCGCCGTCACGCCGCGCAACGCGAGACCCTTTACCTTTCGCCCGTGTCGCTGACGCCTTTCAGGGGTCCGCACGAGATCGACGTGTCGCGATTGCGCGGCATCATCGATCGCGCCTTCGTGGTCTCGGGCGTCACGCCCGACGATGTCGAGACCGGCGTCGTCATCCTGACGGGCGAGGCCATGGCGCGCGACAATGCGCGGGCGATCGCCGACATGCTCGCCGTCGATCTCGGCGAACTCGTCACGGCGAGCGCTGGTCATCACATGGAGGCGATGCTCGCCGCCTATGGCTCGGGCGCGGCGCGCCGTTCGCTCGAACAGGGCGCAACGCTCGTCAACATCGACATCGGCGGCGGCACGACCAAGATCTCGCGCGTCGTCGAGGGCCGCATCGAGGACTGTGGCGCGCTGGCGATCGGTGGGCGCCAGCTGGCGTGGTCGCGCGAGGACGTGATCGTGCGTTGCGACGACAGCGCACGCGTTTTCCTGCAGCGCGCCGGGCTCGACTGGCAGGTCGGCGATGCGATCGATCGCGCGGGCCTCGACAGGCTCGCGGGCGTGATGGCGGATGCGCTTTTAGTCGCGCTCGAAACCCCGGACGCTGAGCCCACGCTCTGGCTCACGCAACCCATTGCTGCGCTGCCGGCGGACGGACTCATGTTTTCCGGCGGCGTCGCCGAATTCATCTACCAGCGCGAGACGCGCGACTTTTCCGACATGGGCCGCAGGCTCGGGCGCGCCATTCGCGCGCGGCTCGACACGCGTCGCCTGCCCGCGCCCTTGTCGCCAGCGGGCGAATGCATCCGCGCCACTGCGCTCGGCGCATCGGAATTCAGCGTGCAGATGAGCGGCCAGACGAGTTTCATCTCGCCGCCCGCGACGCTTTTGCCGCGCCGCAATCTGCCAGTGCTGATGCCGGCGGTGTCGCTGTCGGGCATGCCGGACGCCGCCGCCATCGCGAACGCCATCGCGGCGCACCGGCGCACCTTCGATCTCGAGGATGTCGCCCGCGAGTTCGCGCTCGCGTTTCGCTGGCGTGGCGCGCACGACTACGCTCGCGTGCGCGCGCTTGCCGATGGCATCGCATTCGGGATGGCGGACCGCATCGCCGCCGGCGCCTCGCTCTACATCATGCTGGAGGGCGACGCCGCGCTGACGCTGGGCGGCATCCTGCGCGAGGAGCTGCGCATCGGCAGCCCCATTCTGGTGATTGACGGGATCACGCTGCGCGACTTCGATTTCGTGGATATCGGCCGCATTCGCCTGCCGTCCGGCATGGTCCCGGTGACGATCAAGTCGCTGCTCTTCGACGTCCAGCAACGCTGACGTTGCGCGCGTCGTTGCGAGGAGCGCAGCTTTTCAGCAACGATCCAGTTCCCGGCGCGTTCTCAGCTTGACGTTCCCGAGAGGTAAAAATGCAAGCACGCGATGTCGAAGAGGGCACGCCCGCGCCCCTCGGCGCGAGCTTCGACGCGCTTGGCGTCAACTTCGCCCTGTTTTCCGATCACGCGACGGCTGTCGATCTCTGCCTGTTCGACTCGACCGGGCGGCGTGAGCTGCACCGCATCCGCATGCCGTGCCGCACCGATGACGTCTGGCATGTCTATGTGCGTGGCCTGCGTCCCGGGCAGCTTTACGGATATCGCGTGCACGGTCCGTACGAGCCGCAGAACGGACATCGCTTCAACGCCAACAAGCTTCTGCTCGACCCTTACGCGCGCGAAATTTCCGGACGCGTGCGCTGGCACGATGCGTTACTTGGCTATCGCCCGGGCGCGTCGCGCGGCGATCTCACTTTCGATAGGCGCGACAGTGCGCCCATGGCGCCGAAGGGCGTGGTGACGGATCCCGCGCAGACCTGGGGCGACGATCGCCCGCCGCGGCATCCCTGGCATGAGACCTTCATCTACGAGGCGCATGTCAAGGGCCTCACGCGCTTGCACCCGAACGTCGCGCCGGCGATGCGCGGCACGTTCGGCGCGCTCGGCCATCCCGATGTGATCGATCATCTGCTCTCGCTGGGCGTCACCGCCATCGAGCTGATGCCGATCCAGTCCTTCGTCGACGATCGCTTCTTGCACGACAAGAACTTGCGGAATTACTGGGGTTACTCGACGCTCAACTTCTTCGCGCCGGAGCCGCGTTATCTGGGGCCCGACGGGTTCTACGGCCTGCGCGCTGCGATCCGCTCGCTGCATGACGCCGGCATCGAAGTGCTGATGGACGTGGTCTACAATCACACCTGCGAAGGCAGCCATCTGGGCCCGACGCTGTCGTTCCGTGGCATCGACAACGCGTCCTACTACAAGCTGCCGAAAGACAACCGCCGCTTCTCCTGGGATTCGACCGGCACCGGCAACACGCTCGACCTGCATCATCCGCGCGTCATGCAGATGGTCCTCGATTCCCTGCGTTACTGGGTGGAGCATTTCCACATCGACGGCTTTCGCTTCGATCTCGCGCCGTCGCTCGCGCGCGATCCCGTCGAGGTCGACGAGCGCGCCGGCTTCCTGCGCGCCGTGGGGCAGGACCCTGTGCTGTCGAAGGTAAAGCTGATCGCGGAGCCGTGGGACCTCGGCGACGCGGGGTACCGGCTTGGCGGTTTCCCGTCTGGCTGGAGCGAATGGAACGACCGCTTCAGAGATTCCGTGCGCGGCTTCTGGCGCGGCGATCCGGGACAATTGGCGGGGCTTGCGCGTGCGCTGACCGGATCGCGCGAGATCTTCGGGCATCGCGGGCGCGCGCCCGGCGCCTCGATCCACTACGTGGCGTCGCACGACGGCTTCACGCTGACGGATCTCGTCAGCTACAACGAGCGCCACAACGAGGCGAACGGCGAAGACAATCGCGACGGCCACCCGCACAATCTGTCCTGGAACTGCGGCGTCGAAGGTCCGAGCGACGATCGCGAGATCGTTCGCCTGCGCAAGCGGCAGAAGCGCAACCTTGCGGCCAGCGTCCTGCTTTCGCTCGGCGTGCCGATGCTGCTCATGGGCGACGAGTTCTCGCGCACGCAAGGCGGCAACAACAACGCCTACGCACAGGACAATGAAACGAGCTGGCTCGACTGGGAGGAAAGCTGGAAAAGCGATCCGGCCTTCGCGGATTTCCTGCGCGCATTGTCGCAGTTGCGGAAATCGAGCCCCGCTTTCGCGCGCCGCACCTTTCTCAATGGCGCTGTCTTGCCCGGGTCCGGGCTGAAGGACGTCTATTGGCTGGCGCCCGAGGGACACGAAATGACGCCGCAAGACTGGGAAGACGGCATGCGCCGCTCGGTTGGCATGCAACTCGGCAACGAGGGCGCACAGGAGCATCGTCTGTTGCTGCTGCTCAATGCGGCGCCGGACGATGTCACCTTCCGTCTCGGCGCCGATTTTCCGGGCGCAAGCTGGGTCCGCGTCTTCGACACATGTGAGCCGGCCGGGCGTGTTTTCACGTCCGTGTCACGCCTCGACGCAGGCGGAACCTTTCATCTGGCCTCCCGTTCGCTCTCGCTTTTCCGCCTCGTATCTGCACCGGAGCATCCACATGCAAAGCCGTCCGATTCCCTTCGGGGCCGAACTCACGGCTGAAGGGGTCCGGTTTTCATTATGGGCGCCTGACGCCGAGCGCGTGGCTCTCGTGGTGGACGCCGCCGATCCCTTTCCCGTCGAACGCGACGCCGACGGCTTCGCGCGCGTCGTCACGCCAGGCGTGAGCGCTGGCGCGCGCTACAGCTGGCTCATCAACGACGAAACGCCCATCCCCGATCCCGCATCGCGCTTTCAGCCCGACGGCGTGTTCGGGCCGAGCCTCGTCGTCGATCCCGCCGCTTTCGCATGGCGCCAGTCAGACTGGCGCGGGCGTCCGTGGGAAGAAGCGGTGATTTACGAGGTCCATGTCGGCACGGCGACGAACGAGGGCACGTACGACGGCCTGCGCGAGCGTCTCGACGCATTGCGCGATCTTGGCGTCACGATGATCGAACTCATGCCGATCGCCGAGACGCCCGGCTCGCGCAATTGGGGCTATGACGGCGTGCTGCCTTATGCGCCGAACGAAGCCTATGGTTCGCCGGACGATCTCAAGCGGCTGATCGACAGCGCGCATGAGCGCGGCATCATGGTGATGCTCGACGTCGTCTACAATCACTTCGGCCCATCGGGCAATTACCTGCCGCTCTATGCGCGCTCGTTCTTCACGCAGGCGCGTCAGACGCCGTGGGGCGCGGCGATCGATTTCGATGCAAGCCATCGCCGCGCCGTGCGTGATTTCGTGATCTGCAACGCGCTTTACTGGCTCGACGAATATCAGTTCGACGGCCTGCGCCTCGACGCCGTGCACGCCATTGCGGACGACAGCCCGCAACATATCCTCGGCGAACTGTCCGAACGCGCGAAAGCGGCTTTCCCGGATCGGCACATCCATCTCGTCCTCGAGAATGAGCATAATTCCGCCTACTGGCTGGCGCGCGACGACGCCGGCCAGCCGCGCTTCTATTCAGCGCAATGGAACGACGACATCCACCATTGCTGGCACGTGCTGCTGACGGGTGAATCGGAAGCCTATTACGAGGATTTCGCGCAAGCGCCGCTCAACCAGCTGGGACGCTGTCTGGCCGAGGGCTTCGCCTATCAGGGCGAGGCGTCGCCTCATGCCGGCGGCAAATTGCGCGGCGAGCGCTCGGCGCATCTGCCGCCGCAGGCGTTCATCTCGTTTTTGCAGAACCACGATCAGGTCGGCAACCGCGCCTTCGGCGATCGTCTCTCCAGCCTGACCGAGCCGCACAAGCTGGCGCTGGCGCATGCCGTGCTGATCCTTGGCCCGCAGATCCCGATGCTGTTCATGGGCGAAGACTGGTCGGCGTCGACGCCGTTCCAGTTCTTTGTCGACTTCGGCGACGATCCGGATCTGTCGGCTGCCGTGCGCGATGGACGCCGGCGCGAGTTCGCGCGCTTCTCGGCCTTTTCGGCCGAAGAACACGCCTCGTCGATTCCCGATCCGACCGATGTCGCGACCTTCAACGCCTCGACCTTGCGGTGGGAAGAGCGGATGCGCACGCCGCATGCGCAAAAGCTGCAGGAAATGCGCGAGCTGATCGCGTTGCGACAGACGCATGTCACGCCGCTTTTGCGCAGCGGTTTCGAAGGCGCCGACCATGTCTTCCAGAACGATGAGGGTCTCGACGTGCATTGGCGTTTTGCAGCAGGCGATCTGCGTCTGTTCCTGCAGTTCAACAACACGCGGCATGTTCCGCTCGATGCGCGGCAACGCGTGATCTGGTCATCAGCCGAGGCGCGCGACGGCGGGTACGAACTTGCACCCTGGACCGGCCTTGTCACGCTGGAGGCGCGACATGCCGGCGCATGAGGCAGAGGTCGCGTCGCTCGCGCAGCAGCTGGGCATAGCTTCGTTCTATCTTGATCAAGGCGACGCCCGCGTCGAGATCGCGCTGGAAACGCAGATCGCTCTCGCAGGCGCGCTCGGCTATCCGGCGGCCACGCCCGCGCAGGTGAAGGATTCGCAGCAACGCCTCGCCGCGCAACGGCAAGGTCCGCTGCCGCGCTGGCTGGTGCTCGAGGCTGGCGTGCCGCGCGCGCTCGATCTGCGGAAGGCCGACAAGGCCACGCGGTGGACGCTGACATCCGAGGATGGCGCGACGCGCGAGCTTCGTGCGCAAGGACAATTGTCGATTCCGGCATTGGACGCGGGCTATCATCACCTGACATGCGAGGGCGTCGCGGCGCCTACGCTGCTGATCGTCGCGCCGCCGCGTTGCTGGACGCCGCCGTCGCTCGCCGCCGATGATGCGCGCGGATGGGGCCTGACGGCGCAAGTCTATGGCCTGCGCTCCGAGCGCAATCTAGGTTTCGGCGACTTCACGGATGTCGCAAACCTCGCCAGGGCGGCGGGCGCCAGCGGCGCCTCGTTCCTCGGCCTGTCTCCGCTGCATGCGCTGTTCGCCGCCGATCGCAGCAAGATCTCGCCCTATTCACCCTCGACCCGCCTGTTCGTCGAGCCGCTGTTTCTCGATCCCGACGCCATCGGCGACGCGACGCTGACGGACGGGTTGCGCGCGCGCATCGCGGCGTTGCGCGCGGCGCCGCTCGTCGATTATCGCGAAGCGTGGGCAGTGAAGAGCGCGCTGCTAGAACAGCTTCACGCCATCCATGCCAGGTCCGGCGTCTCGCCGGCGTTGGCGAAGCGGATCGCGACGCTTGGCGAGAAGCTTCAGTCGCACGCCACGTTCGAGGCGCTGTCGGAGCATTTCACCGCGCAAGGTCTCGTCTGGGCCGGCGTCTGGCCGGAAGAATATCTGAATGCGTCGTCGCCGGCTGTCGCGCGGTTCAGGCGCGACCATGCCGAGCGCATCGCCTTTCATGCCTGGTTGCAGGCTTTGTGCGACGAGCAGCTCGAACGCGCCGCGCAATCGCACAGCATGGAGATCGGCCTTTATCGCGATCTCGCGGTCGGGGCAGACCGCTACGGTTCGGAAGTCTGGGCCGCGCCGGACCGCTACGCGCTGACATTGTCGGTCGGCGCCCCGCCCGATCCGCTCGGGCCGCAGGGCCAGAACTGGGGCTTTCCGCCGTTTCATCCGATCACGCTGGAGACGCAGGACTTCGCCGCGTTCCGCGATCTCGTCGTCGCCAACATGCGCCATGCGGGCGCGATCCGTATCGACCATGCGTTTCAGCTCGAGCGATTGTTCGTGGTGCCGCCAGGCGCCACCGCCGCGCAGGGCGGCTATATCGCGTTTCCGTTCGAGGCCTTGCTCGCCATCCTGCGGCTCGAAAGCCAGCGTTATCGCTGCATGGTGATCGCCGAGGATCTCGGCACCGGCCCCAAGGGCTTTTCCGACGCCATCATGACGTCGGGGCTTCTGAGCTACCGCATCCTTTCCTTCGAGCGCACGAAGACGGGTGGCTTCGTCGCGCCGCGCGATTATCCGCGCCAGGCGCTGGCGGCGATCACGACACATGACCTGCCGACCTTCAAGGGATGGCGGCGTGGCTTCGACATCGATGTTCGCTCGCACTTCGGCGTCTACAGCGAAGCGGATGCGCGGCGCGAGGAAGCCGGCCGCATCCGGGATGTCGCGCATTGGCAGGACGCCTTGCGGGACGAGCATCTCTCGGGAACGCTCACGCCCGACGCGCTGTCGCGCAACGAAGCGCTCTCGTATCTCGCGCGCACGCCCTCCGTGCTGCTCGCCATTCAGGTGGAAGATCTGCTCGATGAACTCAATCAGGCCAATGTTCCGGGGCTTTCCGAAGGCCCGCCCAACTGGCGGCGTCGCATGAGCGAGACGCTCGAAACCTTCACGGCCAGCGACGGGCCGCTGCGCAAGGGCGGCGCCCTGATGGCGATGGAGCGCCGCACGACGCAGGCCCGCGAGGCGCGCCTGTCCGCGCCAGCGCCGCGCGCGACCTACCGTCTGCAGTTCCATGCCGGCTTCACCTTCGACATGGCGCGGGACATTCTTCCGTACCTCAGCAAGCTCGGCGTCAGCCATGTCTACGCGTCGCCGATCCAGAAGGCGCGCAAGGGATCGACGCACGGCTATGACGTCGTGGATCCGCGCGAGGTCAATCCGGAACTCGGCGGGCGTGACGCCTTCAATCGCTTTTCGGACGCGTTGCATGCACTCGGCTTGAAGCTGATCGTCGACATCGTGCCCAACCACATGGGCGTCGGTGGCGAAAATCCTTTCTGGTCGTCCGTGCTGCAATGGGGCGAGGCGTCGCCGCACGCTCGCGTCTTCGACATCGATTTCCAGCGCGGCGACGGCAAGGTGCTGCTGCCGGTGCTTGGAAAGCCATACGGCGAAGCGCTGGATGCGGGCGAACTGCAGCTGGCTTTCGATCCTGACCGTGGCTTCGTCATCCGCTATTTCGATCGCGCCTTCCCGGTGGCGCCAACTGCCTATGCGCAACTCCTGAACCGAGCCGACACCAACGCTTTCGGCGATCCGGAGACGTTCGAGGCGGCGCTTCAGCATCTCGTGCAGACCGTTCAGCCCGAAGACCTCGACGCCTTGTGCGAGACGGTCTCGGCAGACCACGAAGCGTTCGACGCGCTCATGCGCGTTCAGAACTTCAGGCTTGCGCACTGGCGACTGGCGGGATCCGAAATCAACTATCGCCGCTTCTTCGAGATCAATGCGCTCGCCGGCGTGCGCGTTGAAGATGAAGACGTCTTCGCGATGACGCACGCGATGGTGTTCGACATGGTCGACAAGGGCCAGATCGACGGCCTTCGTATCGACCACATCGATGGACTCGCGGATCCGCAAACCTATCTCGAGCGCCTGCAGCAGCGCGTCGGGCCGGGCTTCTACATCGTCGTCGAGAAGATCCTGGAACGTGGCGAGGCGCTGAAGGCGTGGCCGATCGCCGGCTCGACCGGCTATGACGCCCTGAACGAGCTCGACGGCCTTCTCGCCGCGCGTGAGGGCGAAGCTCCGCTCGCAGATTTCTATCGCGACGAGGTCGGGGAAGCGGAAGACTACGAAGAGGCGCTCGAGCAGGCCAAGGCGATGGTGCTCGAGCGCAGCTTCGGCGCGGAGAGCGAGCATATCGCCGAAGGCCTGTTTCGCGTCGCGCGCGCCGACCGCCGGACGCAGGATCTGCCGCTCGCTTCGTTGCGCCGTGTCCTGCAGCAGGCGGCCGTGGCGCTTCCCATCTATCGCACCTATGTCGGCGCGAGCGGTCCCGACGCGCATGATCGCGCGCTGATCGGCGAAACGCTGGCCTATGTGCGCGCCGCCTCGACGCCGGCGGATCAGCCTGCGGTTGATTTCCTCGAGCAGGTTCTCTGCGCCGAGATCGACACGCCGCAAACGCTGACGCTGCGCCGCGCGTTCGAGCAGCTGACCGGGCCGCTGATGGCCAAGGGTCTGGAAGACACGCTCTTCTATCGTCATGCGCCCGTTCTGGCGCTGAACGAAGTCGGCGCCGATCCATCCTGCTTCGGCTACACGCGCGAGGCCTTCAACGAAGCCGCCGCCGCGCGCGCGCGCGACTGGCCGGCAAGCATGATCGCGACGGCGACGCATGACACCAAGCGTGGCGAAGATTCACGTGCGCGGCTGCTTGGCATGACGGCGGCGCCGGATGTGTTCGCGCGGGCAGCCACGTCCTACCTGAAAGCGGCGGCGGGTCCGGACCGCAACGACGCCTATATTCTGTTTCAGGCGCTCGTCGCTGCGTGGCCCATCGACGGCTCGTCGCCGGGCGACGACTTCCGCGACCGTGCGCGCATGTTCTTCGAAAAGGCCATGCGCGAAGCCAAGCGTCATTCCAGCTGGACGGATCCCGATGAGGATTATGAATCGGCTGCGCTCATGCTCGTCGATCAGACGATCAGCGAGCCCGCGCTGCGCAAGCCGGTCGAGGATCTCGCGTCTCGCTTCGCCTTTGCGGGCGCGCTCAATGGATTGTCGCGCACGGTTCTGAAGCTCACGATTCCGGGCGTGCCCGACTTCTATCAGGGCACCGAACTGTGGGATTTTTCATTCGTCGATCCCGATAACAGGCGCCCGGTCGATTTCAGCTTGCGCGCGCGTCAGCTCGAAGCGCTGGCGACTGCCAAGGCGTCCGACCTTCTGGCCGACTGGCGCGACGGGCGCATCAAGCAATGGTTGATCGCGCGGCTGCTTGCCGCACGTGCGGCGGACCCGGAGTTTTTCGCTTTCGCCGATTATGTCGCACAGCCGTCGCAAGCGGCGGTTTCATTCAGGCGCACGCGAGGCGATCGCATGCTGCATGTCGCCGTCGTGACGGGCACGCAGCTGGTCGCGCGCGGACATGTCGACACGCAGGCGCTGCCCAAGGCGGATGCTGTTTGGGGTTCTGAAAAGCTCACGCTTCCGCCAGGTCGTTGGCGCAACCTCCTCACAGGGTCTGCGTTTGCCGTCGAAGGCGAGGCGCTCTGCGCTGATGTTGCCGACGGCTTGCCGTGGCTGATTCTGGGGAATTTGGAATGACAGATACCGATCCGCCTGCGCGCGCCAAGGCGCCAGACGCCAAGGCTCGACGGGCGCGGCCGGCGCGGGCTGCAAAGACCGAAGTGGCGCTTCCCTCGCAGGAAGGCCGCGTCATCATCGAGGCGATCGCGCCGGAAATCGACGGCGGTCGCGCGCCCGCCAAGGGCGTCGAGGGCATGGCCTTCGAAGTCAGCGCGGATCTCTTCACCGATGGTCACGAGGTCATCGCCGCCGATGTTCTCTGGCAGGCGCAGGGCGCGAGCGACTGGCATCGCGCGCCGATGAGCTTCGTCGACAACGACCGCTGGTCGGGCGTGTTCAAGCCCGGGGCGCCTGGTCGCTATCTCTACGCTGTCGAGGCGTGGCGCGATCCGTTCGCCTCGTGGCGGCGCGACGTGCAGAAGAAGCTCACTGCGGGACAAGATGTTTCGACGGAATTGCAGGAAGGCTTCGGGCTGATCGAGGCCGCTGAGGCGACGGGTCGTGACGCCGCAAATCTCGACGAACTGCGCGCACGGCTTGGCGCTGCCGAGGGCGAGGCGCAGATCGAAATCCTGCTCGGAGACGATGCGGCGCTGCTGATGGCGCGCCATGGCCCGCGACATAACGTGTCGCATCGCACGCCCGTGCTCGAGCTGGTCGTCGATCGCCGTGCGGCGCAGTTCTCGTCCTGGTACGAGCTGTTTCCGCGCTCGGCGTCGGGCGATCCGCATCGCCACGGCACGTTTGACGATGTCATCGCGCGACTGCCCTACATCCGCGATCTCGGCTTCGATGTTCTCTACTTCCCGCCGATCCATCCGATCGGGCGCACCAATCGCAAGGGCCGCAACAATTCGCTGACGGCCGGTCCGGACGATCCGGGCAGCGTCTACGCTATTGGCTCGCAGGATGGCGGCCACGACGCCGTGCATCCGCAGCTTGGCGACATGGCGAGCTTTCGTCGGCTGATCGCCGCTGCGCGCGCGCAGCAGATCGAGATCGCGCTCGACTTCGCCGTGCAATGCTCGCCCGATCATCCGTGGATCAAGCAGCATCCCGAATGGTTCGACTGGCGGCCGGACGGCACGATCAGGTTCGCCGAGAATCCGCCGAAGAAATACGAGGATATCTCGAACGTCCATTTCTACGGCGGCGCGTTGCCCTCGCTCTGGATCGAGTTGCGCGACATCGTCATGGGCTGGGCCGCACTCGGCGCCCGCATCTTCCGGGTCGACAACCCTCATACCAAGCCCATTCCGTTCTGGGAGTGGATGATCGCGGAGGTGAACGCGCGCTATCCCGACGTGATCTTCCTGGCCGAGGCCTTCACCCGGCCGAAGATGATGAAGAAGCTCGCCAAGGCCGGCT
>JAQGKM010000322.1 GCA_028290125.1 Hyphomicrobiales bacterium
CGCCGCGCCTGCGAGTGGCATGCTGGCCGGCAACAAGGAGCCTGCGCAGCCGTGACCACACTTCCCGCTTCCATCGACGAAACGCTCGCTCTTCTCACGAAGGGCGACTACGTCGCCGACCGCGCGCTGGCGACCGTCGTGTTTCTGTCGATCCGCATGGGACGACCGCTTTTTCTCGAAGGCGAGGCGGGCGTCGGCAAGACCGAGATCGCCAAGGTTCTGGCGAAGACGCTCGGGCGCAAGCTCATTCGCCTGCAATGCTACGAGGGGCTCGACGTCTCGTCCGCGGTCTACGAATGGGATTATGCGCGGCAGATGATGGCGATACGGCTGGCGGAAGCCGCCGGCGAGGCCGATCGCGCGCGCATCGAGCACGATGTGTTTTCCGAACGCTACCTCATCAAGCGTCCGCTTCTGCAGGCGCTCGAAGCCTCGACCGAGGGCGCGCCGGTGCTGCTCGTCGACGAACTCGACCGCACTGACGAGGCCTTCGAGGCCTTCCTGCTCGAAATCCTGTCGGACTTCCAGGTCACGATTCCAGAACTCGGCACGATCCGCGCGACGACGCCGCCCATCGTCATCATCACGTCGAACCGCACGCGCGAAGTTCATGACGCGCTGAAGCGCCGCTGTCTCTATCACTGGGTCGATTACCCGGATGCGCAGCGCGAACTCGACATCCTGCGCGTGAAGGCGCCGGGCGCGCCGCAGCGCTTGACGGAAGAGATCGTGGCCTTCGTGCAATCGCTGCGCCGCCGCGACCTGTTCAAGCAGCCGGGCGTGGCGGAAACCATCGACTGGGCTGGCGCGCTCGCGGAGCTCGACGTCGTCTCCCTCGACGCCTCGATGGTGTCGGATACTCTGGGCGTCCTGCTGAAGTATCAGGACGACATCCAGAAGCTGCAGGGCGGCGATTTACAGAAGCTGATCGACGAGGCGAAGGCCGGCATCGGAAGTCCCAGTGTCGGCTGAGGACACGGGCCGCCTCGCGCAAAACATCGTCCACTTCGCGCGCCTGCTGCGCGGCGCCGGCCTGCCGGTCGGGCCGGGCCATGCGCTCGATGCCGTACGCGCCGTGGAAGTCGCGGGGGTCGCCTCGCGGGAGGATTTTCGTGCGACGCTGCATGCGGTCTTCGTCAGCCGCCACGCGCAGACGATCATCTTCGACCAGGCCTTCGCGCTGTTCTGGAAAAAGCGCGGCTTCATCGAAAAACTTATCGCCATGATGTCGCCGCTGGCGGCGCCGCAGGAGCAATCCAAGCCCAAGCCAGGCGCCACGCGGCTCGCCGAGGCGCTGGCGGGCAATCGTCCCAAGCGCGAGGCGGAGCCGGAGATCGAGCGCGATGCGCGGCTCACCATGTCGGCCAATGAAGTTCTGCAGCGCAAGGACTTCGCGCAGATGACGACGACCGAGATCGAGCAGGCGAAGCGCGCGATCGCGCGGCTGCGCCTGCCGGACGACGAAGTCTTCACGCGTCGGTGGCGGCATGATCCACATGGCGCGCGCCTCGATCCGCGCCAGACTTTGCGCAAGGCGATGGCGCGCGGTGGCGACATTCTTTCGCTTGAGAGGCGCGAGCGCGTCGTGCGCCATCCGCCCGTCGTCGCGCTCTGCGACATCTCCGGCTCGATGAGCGACTACACGCGCATCTTCCTGCATTTCCTGCATCGGTTGACCGAGGAGCGACGTCGCGTCGAAACCTTCCTATTCGGCACGCGGCTCACCAATGTCACGCGTTCGCTGCGTTCGCGCGACATCGACGTGGCGCTGGCGGGCGTGTCCGAGACTGCGCCCGACTGGTCTGGCGGCACGCGCATCGGCGCGTCGCTGCAAGCGTTCAACCGCACCTGGTCGCGCCGCGTGCTGGGGCAGGGCGCCATCGTGCTGCTGTTCACCGACGGGCTGGAGCGCGATGGCGTTGCCGATCTCGCGTTCGAGATGGAGCGGCTGCGCAAGTCATGCCGCCGCCTGATCTGGCTCAATCCGCTGCTGCGCTACGATCGCTTCGAGCCGCGCGCGGCGGGCATTCGGGCCATGCTGCCCCATGTCGACGAGTTCCGGCCCGTGCACCATCTCGCAAGTCTGGAAGACCTCGCGGCGGCGCTGTCGCGGCCGGTGTCGCGCGCCGATTTCGATCCGCGTGTTTGGGCGAAGCGCGCGGTCTGACTTTTAGCCGTCGTCCATCATGTCGAGCGTGATCAGGAAGCGCGCGCCGGGCTCCCCAGCATTGGTCGTCATGGTGGCGCGCAATTGCTTGAGGAGCCCCGTGATGATCCGCATGCCGACGCCTTTCGAGCGCGCAGGATCGAAGTCCGCCGGCAGGCCGACGCCATCGTCGACGATCTGGAGCGAGAGGCCGCGTTCACCCTCGCGGTGAAAGCGCATCGCGATGGCGCCGCGTCCGTCGGTTTTCAGCGCGTGCTTGATGGCGTTGGTGATGAGCTCTGCCGCCACGAGCGCGAGCGGCGTCGTGTAGCTGACCGGCATGATGACGTCGGGATCGCACGTCGCGATCAATGTGCAGCCACGGCGTGGGTCGAGCGCCTGCAAGGTCGTCGTCGCGACCTCCTTCAGGAAATTGCCGACGTTGACGCGGGTGTGATGTCCGCTTTCATACAGGCTCTGGTGAACGCGGGCGATGATCTCGATGCGCGAACGCAGTTCGATGAGCGCCTGCTTCTCCTGCTCGCTGCTGCTCTGTCTCGCATGCATCGACAGGATGCTGGTGACGACCGCCAACGAATTCTTGACGCGGTGATTGACCTCGAAAAGCAGGGCCTCGCGCCCCTCATTCGCCTGCTGCAACTCGACGGACGACCGCGTGAGGAAGGCGCCGATGCGGTTGACCTCGAGCACCGGGGTGACGACGTCCCACAGGGGCGCGCCGGCGCCGATGCGGATCGTGTTCGCTTCCAGCATCTGCAGGGAAGCTTGCAGCCGGCGCGACAGGAAGAGACCGATCAGCCCGACGGTCAGGAACGTGGCGCCGGTCATGCCCGCGACCTGCCAGACGAGCGCGCGCCACGGACTGTCGACGACGTTCGAGTCTACGCCGTCGACGACAAGCCAGCCGGTCGACTGCATGCGCGTGAAGGAGGTGACGCTGCCCACCCCTTCCAGATTGGCATGACGGAACACGCCTTCTCCGACTCCCGACACACGCTCGAACCCCTGCCAAAGCATGCCTTGCGCCGAGGCATTGTTCAGCGATCGTGCAAGAATGCGACCGGTGCGATCGATGACCGAGGCGCGGATGTTCTGCGAATTGACGCTGCGGAGCAGGACATCGAGAACGCGTTGCGTGCTGATCCTGAAGTGCAGCACATGGGTGAGGTCGGCGGTGCTGCGCAGAAAGATCGGCGCCACGATCGCATAGCTG
The DNA here is from genome assembly GCA_028290125.1 of Hyphomicrobiales bacterium. Taxonomy (GTDB): domain Bacteria; phylum Pseudomonadota; class Alphaproteobacteria; order Rhizobiales; family Beijerinckiaceae; genus Terripilifer. The sequence goes on from JAQGKM010000322.1 coordinate 3,381, forward strand.
GCCTCGTGGGTGATCGGGTCGCGATAGATATTGGTGACATTCGGCTGCCGGATCTGGCTGGCCTCGCGGATGCTCGGATCGACGTTCGGGAGCTCGGAGCCGAAGTCTCGACTCGTGTCGAGGAGGGCGTGGCCGGCCGGGTCGCTCAGGATGACCGGAATGTTGGTCTTCTCTGTAAAAGCCCGCGCAATGGCGTCGAACTGGGTGTAATCGCCCGACTGGATGAGGAGTGAGGACGCCAGATTGCCCAGAATGGCTTGCAGCGACAGGATGTCGAAATCGAGCAGCTGGGCAATTTGCCGGACCGACCCGATGCCGCGGTCCTCGAGCTTCTGCTGTTCCGCGTTGGCGTAGGTCCACTGGATGGCGGTGGCGCAGGCGAGCAGCGGAATCGCGATGGCGATGCAGAGAAGCGCCAGATGGGAGGAGATGGAGCGCGGCGTGACGGCTTGCTGTCTCGCGCTCAGGGCGCAGGTTGGGGCACAGCTCGCAAGGCTCATGATCCATCACCCTCTTGCGCCCAAGTCCGGCTGGATGCATCGCTTGTCTGCGGATGCACTTGCATCGTTCTGCGGTCTGCTTCGCTATGTACCGAATGGCTAACGAAAAGTACAGCTAAGTCATAGCAAAACCTCTGACTTGGCTACGATATTCATAATTTATGCAAAGCCGGGCCACCAACCGGCATGGCGGGTCGTCGCTTTCTTTGCGACCGGGCGTGCGGATCGCTATATTCGGCGGAACATCACGGAGGCTTACATGCTTGCGAGCGACGACGACATTCTGGGACAGGCCGAGGCCTGGACGAAGCAGGGCAAGGGCGTCGCCCTGGCGACCGTCATCGAGACCTGGGGCTCCGCCCCGCGTCCGACCGGCAGCCATCTGGCGATCGATTCCGACGGGCACTTCCTCGGCTCCGTTTCGGGCGGCTGCGTCGAGGGCGACGTGGTGACGGAGGCGCTCGACGTGATCGCTGACGGCAAGCCGCGCGTGCTGGAGTTCGGCGTCGCCGATGAGACCGCCTGGCGCGCCGGCCTCTCCTGCGGCGGGCGCATACGCGTCTACGTCGAGAGGATCGGCTGATGCGTCCCGATCTCCTCGCCGCGCTCAACGAAGCGCGCGTCAATCGCCGCGCCGCCGTTCTCGTCACCGAAATACCCGGCGGCGCGCAGAGGCTCGTGACGCCCGAGACGCTGGCCGACGATCCCCTGCATGACGCGATCGATGCGGCGCTGCGCAGCGGCAAGAGCGGAATGGTGGAGCAGGACGGCGCGTCGGTCTTCCTCACCGTTCAGGTCCCGCCGGTCCGTCTCGTGGTGATCGGCGCCGTGCATATCTCGCAGGCGCTGGCGCCGATGGCCAAGCTCGCGGGCTTCGACATGACGATCATCGATCCGCGCACCGCCTTTGCGACGCCGGAGCGCTTTCCCGATGTGCCGGTGATCGCCGAATGGCCCGAGACCGTGCTGCCGCCGATGAAGATCGACCGCTACACGGCCATCGCCTGCTTCACGCATGATCCGAAGATCGACGATCCGGCGCTGGAAGAAGCCCTGCGGGCGGAATGCTTCTACGTCGGTGCGCTTGGCTCGCGGAAGACGCATGGCAAGAGGCTGGAGCGTCTCGCGGCGAAAGGCTTCACGCCGGATGATTTCGCCCGCATCCGCGCGCCCATCGGCCTCGACATCGGCGCCGTGACGCCGTCCGAAATCGCCGTGTCGGTGCTCGGCGAAATCATCCTTGCGCTGCGCAAGAAGCCTTTGCGCGTGGAGAAGGCGGCGTGAAATTCGGACCGGTTCCGCTCGACGAGGCTGAAGGCGGCATTCTCGCCCACACGGTGCGCCACGAGAAGATCGTGCTGAAGAAAGGCGCCGTGCTGAGCGCCGATCATGTGGCGGCCCTGCGCGCCGCAGGCGTCGAGACGCTCGTCGTCGCCCGGATGGAATATGGCGATGTCACCGAGGATGAGGCCGCGGCTGAAGTCGCGCGCGAAATCACCGGCGACAACATCCGCGTCGAGGACGCGTTCACCGGTCGGGCCAATCTCTACGCGACCTGCAACGGCGTGCTGGTCGCGGAGGCCTCGCTCGTCGACGCCATCAATGAAGTCGACGAGCAGATCACGCTCGCGACGCTGCCGCCGTGGCGCAGCGTCGTCGAAGGCGAGATGGTCGGCACCGTGAAGGTCATTCCCTTCGCGGTTCCGGCCGGAACGGTGACGCTCGCCATCGGCGCCGCAGCCGGCGCGCGCCTGCGTGTCGAGCGCTATCGGCCGATGCGGATCGGCGTCATCTCCACCGTGCTGCCTGGCCTGAAGCCTTCGACCATCGACAAGACGCTGCGGGTGATGCGCGAGCGCATCGCGCCTGCCGGCGCCAGCATCGTCGCGGACCTGCGCTGCCCGCACGAAACGCAGGCGCTGCGCGCGGCGATCGAGGAGGTTCGCGCGACGTGCGATCTGATCGTGGTGTTCGGCGCGTCTGCCATCACCGACCGTCGCGACGTCATTCCGTCGGCGCTGACGGATGCGGGCGGACGCATCGAGCAATTCGGCATGCCGGTCGATCCCGGCAATCTGCTGCTGATCGGCGATCTCGACGGCAAGCCGTTCCTCGGCGCGCCGGGTTGCGCGCGCTCGCCGAAGGAGAATGGTTTCGACTGGGTGCTGCAGCGCATGCTCGCCGAGGTTCCGGTCAGTCGCCATACGATCCGCCGCATGGGATCGGGCGGCTTGCTGATGGAAATCGTCTCGCGTCCGCAGCCACGCACCGGCGGAGCGCCGCATGACGACGATTGAGGTTGCGGGCGTTCTGCTGGCCGCCGGCGAGGCCTCGCGATTTCGCGCCGCTGCCGGCGCGGATGGACCCGAGACGAAGCTCGTCGCGCAGCATCGCGGCAAGGCGCTTGTCCGTCATGTTGCCGAAGCAGGCCTCGCCGCAGGCCTCGCGCCGCTCGTCGTCGTCACGGGACATGCGCAGGACGCCGTGCGCGCGGCGCTGGCCGATCTGCCGCTGATCTATGTGCACAATGCGAATTACGCCGGCGGAATGGCGTCGTCTCTGAAGGCGGGGCTCGCGCAGCTGCCATCGAACGCGTGCGCCGCACTTGTATTGCTGGGCGACATGCCGCTCGTTTCTCCCGCGCTCATCGCAAAACTTGTCGCTGCATTTGCGAACGACCCGCAGGCCATTGCGGTGCTGCCCGTGCATGAGGGCGTGCGCGGAAATCCGGTGCTGCTGTCGCGCGCCGTGTTTGCGGAGATCATGCAATTGTCGGGCGACGCAGGCGCCCGGCAGGTGCTGCGCGGCCGCGACGCCGATGTCGTCGAGGTGGATGTCGATGAGTCCGCCGCGCGGCTCGATGTCGATACGCCTGCTGCATTGCGAGATCTTGCGAAAGACTGATGGTCGCGCTTGCCAGCGTCCGCGCCCCTGATACGCTCCTGTCAAAATCGTCAGGGAGGTGCTCATGGGTGCGAACATTGCGCTGCAACGCCGTCAATTTCTCGGCGCCGCGGGCCTGGGTCTTGCTGCAGCGCCCTTTGCGCCTGCGGCCGTGCAAGCGCAGGCCAGCGCCGTTGCGCCATCCGACATCGTCCGCACCGAATTTTGGGTGAAGAAGGGCGACGTGAAACTCTACATGTCGCGCAAGCAGCTTGCCGCGCCCTCCGCCACCGGTTCACGCCCGGTGTTGTTCTTCGTGCATGGCTCGTCCAATGCGTCGGGTACGAGCTGGGATCTCAATGTGCCCGGGCAGGAATATTCCATCATGAATGTCTTCGCCCGCTGGGGCTACGACACGTGGACGATGGATCATGAGGGTTATGGCCATTCCGATCGCACATCCGGAAACTCCGACATTGCGAGTGGCGTCGAGGATCTGAAAGTCGCGTTCGAGCGCATTGTCGCCGAGACGGGACGCCAGAAGCTGCATGTGTTCGGCACTTCGTCGGGCGCCTTGCGCGCCGGAGCCTACGCCATGGTGCGGCCCGAGCGCATCGACCGCCTGGTCCTGTCGGCCTTCACCTACAAGGGCGATGGCGCGCCGACGCTGCAGCAACGCGCCAAGCGCGTCGACGAATACCGCACCAACAACACGAGGCTGCGCGACCGCGAGATGGTGCGCTCGATCTTCACGCGCGACGGCCTCGCCTCGAGCTACGACATGAAGGTCGCCGACATCATGGCCGATGAGGAAATGAAGTTCGGCGACCGCGTGCCGACCGGAACCTATCTCGACATGACGGCCAACCTGCCGGTCGTCGATCCGCTCAAGGTGATGTGTCCCGTGCTGATGGTGCGCGGCGACCATGACGGCATTTCCACGGACGCCGATCTGCTGGAATTCTTTCGCCAGCTGCCCAACGGTGACCGTCAATACATCGTGCTGCCCGAGACGGCGCATAACCCTGTCTTCGCCAAGACGCGCGCCATGTATTGGCACGTCACGCGCGCCTTCCTGACCATGGCGGACGCACAGGTGTGATTCATCCATCGGGCTCTTCGCCGCGTAAACCTCCGGAACATGGAGAGAGACATGGCGAAGATCCTGATTTACGGCGCGACCGGAGGCATTGGCGAGGCGAGCGCGCGTGAGCTTCACGCGCAAGGTCAAGAGCTGCACCTTGTCGGCCGCAAGAGCGAGGCCGTACAAAGCCTCGCCGGGGAACTCGGCGCCAGCTACACGGTGGCGGATCTCGAAGATGAAAGCGCCTTCGCGCGTGCGACCGAAGAGGCTGCGGCGGGCGGCGCACTGGCCGGCCTCGTGTTCGCTGTCGGCACGATCAACCTGAAGCCGATCGCGCGCCTGACGCGCGCCGATTTCGAGCGAGACTTTCTGGTCAACGCGGTCTGGGCCGCACAGGCCCTGCAGGCGGCGCAGGCTGCGCTCGTCAAGAACGAGGGCGGCGCGTCCGTCGTGCTGTTCTCATCCGTCGCCGTGTCGCAGGGCTTCACCGGACATGCGTCGATCGGCATGGCCAAGGGCGCCATCGAAGGCCTGATGCGCTCGCTTGCGGCCGAGCTCGCCCCGAAGGTGCGGGTAAATTGCGTCGCGCCGTCGCTCACGCGCACACCGCTGGCCGAGAAGCTGGTGGCCAACCCGCAGATGGCGGACGCCATCGCGGCGATGCATGCGCTGCCGCGGCTCGGCGAGCCGGAAGACATCGCGCAGGTCGTGGCCTTGCTGGCGGGGCCGCGTTCGACGTGGATCACCGGTCAGGTGATCGCGGTCGATGGTGGGCGCAGCACGCTTCGCACCAAGGGCTGATCGCCAGCTTCACGCAATGCTCCTCGGCCATGCTTGCGGGCTTAAAGGGGAGCATTGCGCCCATGGTTCATTTGGCCTGGCTGAACGCCGTCAAAATCTGGTTCTTGCAAAAGTCCGCCGCTGACCTGGCGGTTGGCGCCTGTGGGCTTGGCCTCGCCGGAAGCTCGGTCGCCTTCGCGGCCTTCATGATCTCGACGAGCGATCAGGGGCCGCGCATCAACGCCGCCGAGAAGCTCGCCATCTTTGCGCAGCCGGCGTCCGCGCCCTACACGGGCGGATCGACACGCAGCCCGCGCGGGCCGGATCTGGATTTCACGCCGACGGGTTCGGTGCGCGCGCGCACGGCCTATCAACAACCCGCCATCGCGGAAAAGATTGCGGCCGGCTATACGATGCGCGGCTATTCGCAAGGCGAGGCGCTCGTGCAGGGTCCGGACGGATTCATGAACGTGAAGGTCGGTGCCGAAATTCAGGGGCTGGGGCGGGTTCTCGGCATCGAGGCGCGCGGCTTGACTCTCGTCATCGTCACCACCGGCGGCGTGATCAGCAGCGACTGATCACTGCGCGCGCAGCGCCTCGGCGAGATCGCGGAAACCATCCGTGCTGGATGGCGAGTGCGGCAGCTGGTTCAGCGCGTTGTAGAGCTTGGGCACCGCCAGCACCGCCTGGTCGAGTTCCGCATCCGCGCCGGCCTGATAACCGCCCATGAGACGCAGGTCGCGCGTGTCTTCGTAGCGCGCAACGAGCGTGCGCAGGCGCATCACGAGCGCGCGCTGTTCGGGCGACCAGACATGGTGCGACAGCCGCGAGATGGAGCCAAGGATGTCGATGGCCGGATAGCGGCCCTGTTCGGCGATCGCGCGCGACAGCACGACATGGCCGTCGAGCGTGCCGCGAATGGAATCGGCCACCGGATCGTTGTGGTCGTCGCCATCGACCAGCACCGAGAAGACGCCGGTGATCGAGCCGCCGCCCTCAAGTCCGGGGCCGGCGCGTTCGAGCAGTTTCGGAAGGTCGCTGAACACGCTCGGCGGATAACCGCGCGCCACCGCCGGCTCGCCCGCCGCCAGCGCGACGTCGCGTGCGGCATGGGCGTAGCGCGTGACGGAATCGATGATGAGCAGCACCGACTGGCCCTGATCGCGAAAATATTCTGCGACCGCCATGGCGGTGCGCGGCGCGAGGCGACGACGCATCGCGCTTTCATCGCTGGTGGCGGCGACGACGACGGCGGTGTTGCGTGCGGCGCCGAGAGCTTCCTCGATGAACTCGCGCAGCTCGCGGCCGCGTTCGCCGACGAGCGCGACGACGACGGTGTCGAAGCCCGGCGCGCGCGCCAGCATCGACAGCAGGGTCGACTTGCCGACGCCCGAGCCCGCGAAGATGCCGAGCCTTTGCCCGGCGCAGAGCGGCGTGAAGACGTCGATGGCGCGAATGCCCGTGGCGATCTTTTCGGTCACGCGCGCGCGCTGCATGGCGTTGGGCGGTTCGGCGTCGATCGGCATGGGCGTCGCACCTTGCGCGAGCGGGCCTCGTCCGTCGATCGGCAGGCCGAGCGCGTCGATGATGCGTCCGCGCCAGCTCGCATCCGGCTGCAGGGTGACGCGATGGGCGACGCGCGCCCGGGCGCCGAGCCCGATCTCGATGCGGCTCGCAAACGGCTTGACGACGGCGCCGTCGCCGTCGATGCGCACGATCTCGCCCATGCCGGCGTCATTGCCGACGATCTCGATGCGGTCGCCGAGGCGCAGGAAAGGCGTGAGCCCGTCGACGCGAAACGACGTCGCCGAAATTTCGGTGACGTGCCCGGTGACATCGACAAGACCGCTGTCCTGATGCTCGAGCGCCTGGGCGAGGTTTTGCAGCTGCAGCAGACTCATGCAGGGCCGAGCGTCTTGATCGCGTCACGCTGCGCGTTGTCGGAAGTCTCGATGGCCGAGCTGACCGAGTCGAACGCGCGCTGCACGGTGATGAGGCGCGCCATCTCCATGACCGGGTTGACGTTGCTGGTCTCGATAAAGCCCTGAGCCACGCCATTCTTCACGAAGTCGAGGACGGGCGTCGCCGGCTTGTCGGTGGTGAAGCCCGAATTGCCGGCAGGCGTCAGGTTGGCGGCGGGATCGATCTTGAACAGACCGATCGCCCCGACCTGCGCGCCGTTCTGCGAAATCATGCCGTCGCGCGAGATGACCGCCGGACCGCCGTTCGGATCGAGCGACAGGGTCGAGCCGCTGATGTCGAGCACGGGGTTGCCCGCCATGGTGTGGAGCTCGCCGCTGTCGAGCATCTGCATGCGGCCGTCCTTGGTGTAGGCGACGCCGCTCGGCGTCCGGATGCCGATCCAGGCGTCGCCGAGCACGCCGACGTCGAGCGCATTGTCGGTCTTCAGCAGGCCGCCGGAGCGCAGCGAGGTGTATTCGCCGCCCGACGCCGAGAACGCCGTGCTGGTTTCGCCGGTCTGCGCGAGAATGGATTCGAACGTCACCTCCTTGGCGCGAAAGCCCGGCGTGTTCGCATTGGCAAGATTGTGGGCGATCGTTTCGAGCTTGCGCTGCAGGACGATTTGCCCGGATAGGGCGACGTTGAGGCCGGTCTGCATGGCGAAAACTCCTAACGCATTCTCTGGATGCTCATGAGAAGATCGCTGTTCAGGCCGATCGTCCCGCTGCCGCCGCCGCCCAGCATCACATTCGCGGCGGAAACGCCCGGCGTTCCGTTGGCCGCGTCATACGCGACGGTGAAGCGCTGGAGAAATTTGGTGAGCTTGGCGGGATCCTGCAGGTCAGCGACGTTCATCTTCTGGTTGATCAACGCGACCTGCGCGTCGATCGAGGAGTTCGACGTCGACGCCGGAATGTTCAGCGTCGTCTGCACGACCTTCAGCAGGTTCGTATCCGCCAGGATGTAGATTGCCGACTTGATGGTCGGCGCCTTGCGCTGGAAGTAGAGCGCGAACTTGAGCGCGGGGTTGGACGCGCCCTGATCGGCTTCCACCTTCTGCTGCACGTAATTGTCGACGGTGGTCTTCTGCACCTTGTCGAAGGCGGTGGTGGCCGGGCCGTAGGACTTGAAGTTGAAGACCGAGGCGAATTCCTTGAAGCGCCCGCTCGACAGCGTGTTGGCGAGACTCCTGGAGTCGTCGATGCCGCCCTCGAGCACTTTCTTGATCAGGCCCTTGGCGTACGACATGTCCTCCAGCCCCCACGCCTTGAGGGCGTAGGTGAGGATGCGCGGATCCTTGACGAAATCGTCGATCGTCTTGATCGAGCCGATCTTGCTTTCGTAATAGGCGGTCTCGCGCTTGACCGACGGATCCTTCGCCGTGCGGGCGAGCGTCGCCGCCATCGTGCGGGTCAGCACATTGTAGCTTGTGAATGTGTCCATGGGCTGCGGCCTGACGCCTTTCCGTTCTGGCGAACTTGGGCCCCGAAGCTTTCCTCAGGCTGTCGCCCGCCGGAACAGGTCCGCGCAAGCTCCAGAGCCGACCCTGCATCGTCAGTGGGAATAGGGAGCTACTCGGTGAATTTCATCATTGGCCTGGTTGTCGCGTTCGGCAGCATCCTCGGAGGCTTCGCGGCGATGGGCGGCCATCTGGCCGTCATGTGGCAACCGTGGGAATTCGTCATCATCGGCGGCGCGGCGCTCGGCACCTTCATCATCGCCAATCCGATCTACACGATCATGGACACCGGCAAGGCGATGCTGGAAGCGATC
>JAQGKM010000179.1 GCA_028290125.1 Hyphomicrobiales bacterium
TAGGTTTCCGACTCCGGCGTGCCCGGGACGAAAGCCCGCTCCATGCGCGCGACGGCGCGATCGCGATCCTCCGGATGGATGAGCGAAAGTGCGCGGTCGAGCGCGATCTCGGGTTCCGGCGTCAGGCCGAACAGGGCCCAGCAGCGCGCATCCCACTTCAGTTCGTGCGTGAGCGGGCGCACTTCCCAGAGCCCGAGTTGAGCCGCCTCGATCGACAGGCGCGACGAAAGCTCGCTCTGGCGCAGGGCTTCCTCGGTGCGCAGCTGCGTCACGCGCACGCGCGCCTGGTCGAGCGCGCGCCTGACGGCGGTGCCGACGCGGGCGAGGTTTCGCTTGAGGACGTAATCGGTCGCGCCGCGCTTCAGCGCATTGGTGGCGAATTCCTCGCCGACCACGCCCGACACGAAAATGACCGGCGTATCGGGCTGCAGTCCGGCCGCGAGAGCCAGCGCCGACAGGCCGTCGAAGTCAGGCAGCGAATAATCGGCGATGATCAGGTCGATCGGCCCGGACTGCAGCGCCGCCAGGAAGTCGCGCCGGTTGGCGACGCGTTCGATGGCGAAGCGCAGATCCGTCTTGGACAAATGCGCCGCGAGCAGCTCGGCGTCGAGTTCGCTGTCCTCCAGCAGGAGGATGCGCACGTCGCGCTGTTCGCCCTGCGGAGCGGGAACGTCGTCACGCATTCGCGCGGCCTCCCGGCGGCGGCTCGTTGAGAATCGCCCAGAACATGCCGAGATCCTGGATCGCCTCGAAGAAGGCGTTGAAGTCGACCGGCTTCACCACGAAGGCGTTGACGCCCAGCTCGTAGCTGCGCAACAGGTCGCGCTCCTCGCGCGACGAGGTCAGCATGACCACTGGGATCTGGCGCTGCTCGCTGTCGGTCTTGACCTTCTCGAGCACCTGCAGTCCGTCGACCTTCGGCAGCTTGAGATCGAGCAGCACGACGGCCGGATCGCCCGGTGGGCGCGCCGCGTGCTGGCCGCGCCGATACAGGTAATCCAGCGCCTCCGCGCCATCGCGCGCCACCACGATCTCGTTGGCGAGCTGGCATTTGGCGAGGGCCGCCAGTGTGAGTTCAAGGTCGCGGGGATTATCCTCGACGAGGAGAATGGGGCGAAGGTCAGCCATGCGGTGGTCCTGCGTCGCGCGTGATCGGGCGCCTGGGAAGCGAAAAGGTGAAAGCCGCGCCGGCGTCAGGCGCGCCGCGCCCGGAAATCGTTCCGCCGTGCCGCATGACGATGCGTTTGACCAGCGCAAGGCCAATGCCCGTGCCGGGGAATTCTTCTGCGCTGTGCAGCCGCTGAAAGACGCCGAACAGCTTGTCCGAATAGTCCATCTCGAAACCGACGCCATTGTCGGCGACCGTGTAGGCGATCCTGTCGCCGTCGTCTTCCGCCGTGATCGAGATTTCGGCGCGCGTGCGCGTCGCCGTGAACTTGATGGCGTTTTGCAGGAGGTTCTGGAAAACCTGCGTGATCATGACGGCGTCGCCGTTGGCTTGCGGCAGGTCGTCGATGCGCCACGTCACGTCGCGGCCGGCTAGCTCGGGTTCGAGCAAGCGACGGACGGACAGGACGAGCGCATTCATGTCGACAGGCTTGATCCGCAGGCTGGCGCGTCCGAGTTGCGAAAAGTTCAGCAGGTCGTCGACCAGACGCCCGGCGGCGTGCGCCGCTTCGCTGATCGTGCGCAGGTAATGCTGCGACTTGGCGTCGAGCGATTTCTCGCGGTCGGACAGGAGTTCGGCGAACCCGACGATGTGCCGGAACGGCGCGCGCAAGTCGTGCGAGATCGAATACGAGAAGGCTTCGAGCTCCTTGTTGGCGCGCTCCAGCCTATCGGTGAGTTCCGCCTTTTCTTCCGCGCCGCGCAGGATCATGTTCTGGATCGACGACCGGAAACCGGTCGCGCTGTCGCGCTCGACATCCGTCCAGGGCAGACAGCGCTGGTGGACCTGCTCCTTCCAGAGCGCGAAAGACTGGCGCGGGTGCAGGCGTTCCTTGCCGGCCGACATCGGCTTGGTCGGGTCGCCGCTCCAGTTCACCGTGCGCACGACTTCGGGGCGGAACCAGAAGAGGTAGTCGGGCCTGATCTGGGATATCGAAATCGCCAGCATCCCGCTGGCGCGATCAGCATATTCAGCCGCGTCGGGCCAGGTTTCGGAAAGCGAGTCGGTCGCGAAGGTCTCCTGCTGGCGCGCAAACAGGTCGGCGGCGATCCGCATGATGGCGTCGCGCGGCGGCGTCGTGCCGGCGCGGCGAATGTCCTCATGCGTGACGATGGCGGCGCCCTCCGCGCGCGTCAGCGCCATCAGGAGGTCGGACGAATGGATCAGCGCTTCTTCGAAATCCTTGTCGGAGGCCGCCATGGCGGCGAGCAGCTGCGACTCGACGCCCTTGAGCGCAAGACGCTCGGACGATCGCTCGGCGCGAAGATAGGCCTCGATCTGCAGCGACAGGATCTGGCCGAGGCTTTCGCAGGCGGCCCGGGTTTGCGGATGCACGTGCCAGGGCTCGCGTCGGTGACCGGAAATCAGCCCCCACAATTCGCCATCGACGACGAGCGACACTGACATGGACGAACCCGTGCCCATGTTGCGCATGTATTCGAGATGGATCGGCGACACGCTGCGCAGCGAGGCGAACGACAGGTCGAGCGGTTGTCCGTCGACCGGGCTGTAGGGCGGGTCGATGGGGCAGGGCGTGTAATTCGAATCGCCGATCAGGCGGATGCGGTTGAGACGGTAGAGATCGCGCGCCTGCGGCGGAATGTCGGAAGCCGGGAATCGCAGCCCCTGATAGGACGGCAGCACGCCGTCATTATCTTCCGCGATGACGGTGCCGTGGCCGTCGTGGTCGAAGGCGTAAAGCAGGATCCGGTTGAAGCCGGTGATGGCGCGCATGTCGGCGACAGCGGCCTGTGCGATCGCCGCGAGATCGGGCGCAGAGCGAATGCGCTCCAGAAAGCCGCGCAGTCGCGGGTAGAATCCGTCGAGCGAAAAATCCGGAGACGTGGCGGGCGGCGGCTCCAGCTCGATCACGAGTCCCTGCGGACTGCGATGCCCGGTGACGTGCAGCAGGCGCCCGGGCATGTTCGCGCGGGTGAGCAATTGCGCAGCGTCGCCGAGACGCCAACGCGAGATCTCGGCGCGGAGCTGCTGGAACTCGGGCGTCATCGAATCGGGCTCGACGCCGACGATCATCGCGAAATTGCGGCTGCGCTGCAGGCAGGACAAGGTTTGCGGGTCGAGCACCATCAGAGCGCCATAGGGCTGGATGGCTCCGGGGATTCGGATCGGCTCGGACGCGCAGGTCTCGATCGTGGCCTCGATGGTCGCCTCGCTCACGTGGTCAGCCATCCCGTCAGCAGAACGAAGGTTTGCCGCGCGCCCGCGACGATCCGCGCCGCATCCCGCCCGCGGCCCTGCGCCTCGGCGAAGGTGCGGAAGTCGCGCCACATGCGGCCGGTCTCCTCGCGATAGGGATTGAACGACGTCAGGCCCTGCGGGGGCGTCCAGTCTTCCTGCGAAAGCGCGCGGGTGATGATCTGACCGCCGAGCGTCGAGCCTTCGAGCACGTAAAGCGAGCCGAGCGCCTCGCCGGTTTCCGCCACGCAGGATGCGGCGTCCTCGCACAGCGGCAAGGCGTCGATGGCGTCCTCGCTCAGCCCGAGTGCGCGCAGGTCGCGGCGCAGCAGCGGCAGGCGATGGCGGGCGTCCATGAAAGCGCGCAACTCGACATGCGCCGCGACAGCCGGCTCCCAGACGCGGTGGAAGCCGTAGAAGCGCGACAGGACGCGGAGGAAGCGGTCGCGCGAGAGCGGCGGAGCCAGCAGGTTCAGCGCACTTTCGAGAGCCTCATGTTGCTCGCGCGTCTGTTGCCGCAGCACGGACATAAGATCGGCGCCCGACGTCTGGGTCGGAGGGCGCCGGGTTGAAACATCATGCATGCACGCGCCCGCTTTGTACGAGAGGGCGCAAGATAGGCAACCGGGATTTGGCCTGCAAACGCAGCCGTAGCGAAATTTGCGTGAGCCTGTCAGGCTCAAGTCAGGCCGGCCGGGTAGGGTTTGATGCGGACGCCACAGCCGCCGGCCCCCTGCGGCAGAAGGGAACGTTGCCATCGCCTCGCCAGAGGTGTTTATGGCGCTCGCCATGCCGGAACATTGGTTCGGCTCGCCAAGCCGGGGTTTAGGCCTATGCTGGCGCGCCGACCAAAGGGAGCCTGTGATGAATTACGACGCCTTCTTCCTTGGGCAGATCGACGACCTCCGCCGCGAAGGTCGCTACCGCGTTTTCGCGGATCTCGAGCGCCGCGCCGGGGCTTTTCCCAAGGCGTCCTACAATGGCCCCAACGGCCGTCAGGAGATCACCGTCTGGTGCTCCAACGACTATCTCGGCATGGGCCAGCACCCACGCGTGCTCGCCGCCATGCATGAAGCCATCGACACGGCGGGCGCGGGCGCCGGCGGCACCCGCAACATTTCCGGCACCACGCACCAGCACGTCCTGCTCGAGCGCGAGCTCGCGGACCTGCACCAGAAGGAAGCGGCGCTGCTGTTCACCTCGGGCTACGTCTCCAACTGGGCGACGCTCGGGACCCTGGCGGCGGGCATGCCGAACTGCATCGTGATCTCGGACGCCGGCAACCACGCCTCGATGATCGAGGGCGTGCGTCACTCGCGCGTCGAGAAACGCATCTTCAAGCACAACGACCCACGCGATCTCGAGCGCTGCCTCGCCGATCTCGATCCGGCCCGTCCGAAGATCGTGATGTTCGAGAGCGTCTATTCGATGGACGGCGACATCGCGCCGATCGAGGAGCTCTGCGACGTCTCGGACGCGCACAACGCCATGACCTATCTCGACGAAGTGCATGCGGTCGGCATGTATGGTCCGCGCGGCGGGGGCATCGCCGACCGTGATGGCCTCAGCCACCGTCTCACGGTCATCGAGGGAACGCTCGCCAAGGCCTATGGCGTGATGGGCGGCTACATTGCGGCCTCTGCGGCGCTTTGCGATTACGTGCGTTCGTTCTCGTCGGGCTTCATCTTCACGACGGCGCTGCCGCCGTCGCTCGCCGCGGGCGCCTGCGCATCGGTGCAGCATCTGAAGGCGTCGTCGCAGGAGCGTGCGCGTCATCAGGATCGCGTGCAGCGGCTGCGCGCCGGCCTCGACCGCGCCGGCATTCCGCATCTCGACAATCCGAGCCATATCGTCCCGGTGATGGTGCGCGATCCCGTGCTGTGCAAGGCGATCTCCGACCGGCTCATTGAAGAGTTCGGCGCCTATATACAGCCGATCAACTATCCCACGGTGCCACGCGGCTCCGAGCGTCTGCGCATCACGCCGTCGCCGCTTCACTCGGACGCCGACATCGACCATCTCGTCGGCGCGCTCGACACGATCTGGACGAGCCTCGGGGTGCAGCGCGCGGTCGTCGACGCCAGCCATCCGTTGGCGCAGCTTTGCCCCGTCGTTGGCCCCATGCAGATGAACCCGGCGGACGTCGGCGTCGATCATTGCCCGTGGCTCGGCGACAAGGCCGCCTCTGCCGGCGAAGACGCCGAGGCTGTGGACGCCTGAGCCGATTGCGGGCTGCGCATCTGGGCGTCCGCGATCTTCTGTGTTTTCCTGCGCCTTCGCGCCCGCCAGCAAACAGGATCGTCGTCATGGCCCGTCTCGGCGTCGTTCTCTGCGCATTGTTTCTCGCAGGCTGCAACAGCGTGCTGCCCGGCATTTCCGCACCGGAAGCCAACGTCCCGATGGCGCAAGGGCAGCTAGAACCCGAGGTCGTGACCATGGACACGACCGGAACCATCGTTCCGCCGCCGCTCGCGGATCTCGATTGCGCGCCGCGTGCGGGCGAAATCACCTGCCGGTAAGGATACCATTCATTAACCGCGCTTCGGAACCTGCGCTTAAAACTCTTCAGACATCATGTGCTTACGACGGAGCACGGGCTGAACAAAGATAGCCCGGCGGCATGATGCCAGACCGTCGTACTGGTGAGAGCCCAGTATGTCCCTTCCAACAAAACGGGACAGAAGCTCATGACTAGCTTGCTTACGAATGCGTCCGCCATCACCGCTCTCCAGAACCTGAGCGCGACCAACCGGGCCATGCAGACCACGCAGGACCGGATCTCGACCGGCATGCGTGTCGCCAATGCCTCCGACAATGCCGCCTACTGGTCGATCGCCACCACCATGCGTTCGGACAACAGCGCCTTGTCGTCGGTTAAGGACGCCCTCGGCATGGGATCGGCTACCGTCGATGTCGCCTCGGCCGCCCTGAAGACCACCTCCGATCTCGTCACCCAGATCAAGTCGAAGCTGGTTGCTGCGTCGCAGCCGGGCATCGACCGCGCCAAGGTGCAGTCGGAAATCACGCAGCTCCAGAACCAGATCAAGAGCGTTGCGGACTCGTCGAACTTCTCGGGCCAGAACTGGCTCTCGGTCGACACCACGGGCTCGGACTACACGGCGACGAAGAACATCGTCGCTTCGTTCACCCGCACCGGCAGCGCCGTTGCGATCGGCACGATCGATGTCGATACGTCGAAGATCTCGCTGTACGACAGCGGGGCCCAGACCGGCATCATCGACAAGGACAGGACGGCTGGCTCCACGACCGTGGCGGTGGGCGACCTCGACATTTCAGCCTTGACCGATTCCACAACGGACCAGACGACCTTGAAAGACTACATCAGCGTTGTCGATGCGGCTTTGACCGACATCACCACGGCTGCCAGTGACCTGGGCGCTGTGAAAACCCGTATCGGCACCCAGACAGACTTCCTGGGCAACCTGATGGACGCCGTCACCAAGGGCGTCGGCCAGCTCGTCGATGCTGACATGAACCAGGAATCGACCCGCCTCCAGGCGCTGCAGGTTCAGCAGCAGCTCGGCGTGCAGTCGCTTTCGATCGCCAACCAGTCGAGCCAGCAGATCCTGTCGCTCTTCCGCGGCTGATCTCGGCGCCATCGACTTGAAATGAGAGCCCGCCGGCCAACGCCGGCGGGCTTTTTCGTGATCAGTCGCGATCGCGCGACAGGACGCGACCGGTGCGGTCGTCGATCGTCACACGGATCTGGCGGCCGTAGCGGTCCTCGCCCACCACGCGCCAGTCACGGCCATTGCCGCCGCCGACGCGCTGCACGCGATCGAGCCCGTTGGTGCGGGCGATCGAGACCGCCTCGCGCTCGCTGATATCGCGGCGCTCACGGTACTCGTCGCGATAGCGCGGACGACCATTGTCGTTGGGGTCGACGCGGAAACCGTTGGGGCCGACTTCGAAGCTCTGCGCCTGAGCCGCCAGCGGGGCGGCCAGCGTGGTGCCGAGGGCCAGAACGCCGATAACAAGTGCCTTGCGCATCGTTTCTCTCCAGTTCGTTACGGTGGCCTAGAAATCCCGCCACGGCGCCTTGGTTCCGAGTCGAATGCGTGAGAACGGCTTGATCGAACCTGCGGCGCGGCGCAAAACAGGGCGATGGAGCAAAGCGTCGAATCCCCCAAAACCGCGACCGGTCACCAGCTTGGCAAGCTCGAACTGTTCATGGGCTTCGCCGAAATGGGCCTGTGCGGCTTCGGCGGCGTTGCGACGATCGCGCGCCATGTCATCGTCGACAAGCGGCGCTGGATGAACGAGCACGATTACGCGACGCTTCTCGGCATGGGGCAGATCCTGCCCGGCGGGAACATCATCAACATGACCGTCATGCTCGGCGATCGCTTCCAGGGTCCGCTGGGGTCCATCGTCGCCCTGTGCGGGCTGATGATCATGCCGATCATCATCCTGCTCGGCCTGACGCTGGTCTACGACACTTATTCGTCCAATCCGGACGTCCGGGCGGCGACCATCGGGGCAGGGGCGGCGGCGGCAGGTCTCGTCATCGGCATGGGGCTGAAGATGGGGCGGGCGCTCCGCTTGCATCCGATCCACCTTGGCTTCGCGCTGGTGACCTTCTTCGCCATGGGCGTGCTGCGGCTGCCCTTCATCGCCACCATCATCGTCCTGGCGCCATTGTGCATCGCCGCGACCTTCTGGATGCGCCGCAGATGATCGATGATTCGCCGCTTCTCAAGCTTGCGCTGACTTTCGGGGCGCTTTCGCTGGTCTCGGTGGGTGGCGCGCCCGCCATGATGCCGGAAATCCACCGTCTATCCGTCGAAGTGAACCCCTGGCTGAGCAATGCCGGATTCGCCCGCGACTTTGCTTTGTCCCAAACCGCGCCGGGACCGAATTTCATGATGATCTCGCTGGTCGGCTGGCGGGTGGCGGGCTTTGCCGGCCTGATGGCGGCGACGATTGCGGCGATCCTACCGTCCAGCATCATCGCGTTGATCGTCGGACGGCTTTACCGCCGTTTCTCCTCGCAGGCATGGTTCCCGGTGGTGAAGGACGCGCTGCCGCCCATCGTGCTGGGGCTGATCGTGGCGAGCGGCGTGGTGACGGCGCAGGCGGCCGTGTCCGATACGCTGGGCTTCGCCATCGTTCTCATGTCGACGACCATCGTCGCCCTGACGCGGCAGAACCCGCTGGTCGCCATCGGCACGGGTGCGATGATCGGTCTCGTGGCAGGACGGCTCGGTTACCTCTAGGTAATTGTACGAAAGACGAACCACCCCCGCCTCTCCGGCGCCATGCAATGGTCGAACTTGAGCCTTTCGGCATCTTGCGCCCCTCGCCGCGCTGCGATACTCCTCCGCCCGTCTTGTGGACCGCGCCGCTCGGGACTCGTTCGCGCGCGACCCGGTCTCTCGACCGCCTGGAACTCTCCAGCCCTCGGGTCAGCGCATGTCGAGCCTATTGTCTGACTATCTGCCGCTCGTGATCTTCATCGCCGTCGCCGGCGGCATCTCGGCGGCCCTGCTGGTTGCGCCTTTCGTGGTCGCTTACTCCAAGCCCGACCCGGAAAAGCTGTCGGCCTACGAGTGCGGCTTCAACGCTTTCGATGACGCCCGCATGAAATTCGACGTGCGTTTTTATCTCGTGTCGCTTCTCTTCATCATCTTCGATCTCGAAGTCGCGTTCCTGTTTCCCTGGGCGATCGCCTTCAAGGACGTGGGTCTGTTCGGCTTCTGGTCGATGATGATCTTCCTCGGCGTGCTGACGATCGGCTTCGCCTATGAATGGAAGAAGGGAGCGCTGGAGTGGGATTGATGGAAAACCAGACCCAAACTCAGACTCTGGTGGCGCAAGCCCCCTGCGGCATTCTCGATCCGGCCACCGGCAAGCCTGTCGGCGCGACGGATCCGTTTTTCGTCAACGTCTCCGACCAGCTGGCCGACCGCGGCTTTCTGGTGACGTCGGTCGACGATCTCATCGCCTGGTCGCGCACCGGTTCGCTGATGTGGATGACCTTCGGCCTCGCGTGCTGCGCCGTCGAGATGATGCAGATGTCGATGCCGCGCTACGACGCCGAGCGCTTCGGCTTCGCGCCGCGCGCCTCGCCGCGCCAGTCCGACGTCATGATCGTCGCCGGCACGCTGACCAACAAGATGGCGCCCGCGCTCCGCAAGGTCTACGACCAGATGCCGGAGCCGCGCTACGTGATCTCGATGGGGTCGTGCGCCAACGGCGGCGGCTATTATCACTATTCCTATTCGGTGGTGCGCGGTTGCGACCGCATCGTGCCCGTCGACATCTATGTTCCGGGTTGCCCGCCTTCCGCCGAGGCGCTGCTTTATGGCGTGCTTCTTCTCCAGAAGAAGATCCGCCGCACCGCCACGATCGAACGCTGAGGAGTGATGATGTCTGTCGAAACGGACGCTCCGGCCGAAGTCTCCACCACGTCTCTGGATGTGGCGGGAGCTGCGCGGCAGGCGCTTGGCGCGCTGGCGCTCGACGTGCGCGAGGCTTTCGGCGAAGTGACGGTGATCGTCGCCCGCGAGACGATCGTCGACGTGCTGGTGAAGCTGCGCGACGACGCCGCGTGCCTCTACAAGTGCTTCATCGACATCACGGCGGTGGACTATCCGCAGCGCGAGAACCGTTTCGACGTCGTCTATCACCTGCTGTCGCCGCGTCACAACCTGCGCATCCGCGTGAAGTGCGAGACCGACGAGATGACGCCGGTTCCCTCGGCCATTCCGGCGTTCCCCAGCGCCAACTGGTTCGAGCGCGAGACCTACGACATGTTCGGCGTGTTCTTCTCGGGGCACCCGGACCTTCGCCGCATGCTGACCGACTACGGCTTCGAGGGACATCCGCTCCGCAAGGACTTCCCGATGTCGGGCTTCGTCGAAGTCCGCTACGACGACGACCAGAAGCGCGTCGTC
The DNA here is from genome assembly GCA_028290125.1 of Hyphomicrobiales bacterium. Classification (GTDB taxonomy): domain Bacteria; phylum Pseudomonadota; class Alphaproteobacteria; order Rhizobiales; family Beijerinckiaceae; genus Terripilifer. The sequence continues at coordinate 10,282 of JAQGKM010000179.1, forward strand.
TATGAGCCGATCCGGCTCAATCAGGAATACCGCCAGTTCGATTTCCTCTCGCCGTGGGAGGGCGACACGCCCTACCAGCTGCCGGGTGATGAGAAGGCAGATCGCACATGAACGATCACAACACGCGCAATTTCTCGATCAACTTCGGCCCGCAGCATCCAGCCGCGCACGGCGTGCTGCGCCTCGTGCTGGAGCTCGATGGCGAGGTGGTGGAACGCGTCGATCCGCATATCGGCCTGCTGCATCGCGGCACCGAGAAGCTGATGGAAGCGCGCACCTACATGCAGAACGTGCCGTATTTCGATCGGCTCGATTACGTCGCGCCGATGAACCAGGAGCACGCCTTCTGCCTCGCGATCGAGAAGCTGCTCAACGTGCAGGTTCCGCGCCGCGCGCAGCTGATCCGCGTGCTCTATTCGGAAATCGGCCGCATCCTGTCGCATCTTCTCAACGTCACCACACAGGCCATGGACGTCGGCGCGCTGACGCCGCCGCTCTGGGGCTTTGAGGAACGCGAAAAGCTGATGGTGTTCTATGAGCGCGCCTCGGGCTCGCGCATGCACGCCAATTACTTCCGTCCGGGCGGCGTCGCCCGCGAGCTGCCGGTCGCGCTGATCGACGACATCGAGGCGTTCTGCGACCCGTTCCTGAAAGTCGTCGACGATCTCGACGAGCTGTTCATCGGCAACCGCATCTTCAAGCAGCGCAACGTCGACAT
>JAQGKM010000187.1 GCA_028290125.1 Hyphomicrobiales bacterium
AGTCCGGTGTGGACGATGTGCAGCACATTCTGCGTCACCGACAGATTGCCGGCGCTGGCGATCGAAAAGGCGTGGCGGCCCTTCTTCTCGAACATGTGCAGCTTGCGAAAGGTCGACACATTGTCGAGCCCCGCATTGGTGCGCGTGTCGGCGATCATCACGAGGCCGCCGCGCACCAGTATGCCGCAACAATAGGTCATGATTCCCGTCCCTTGGCCGTCGGCACCCGCTGCGTGCGCCCTTATAGTCCCGGCGCCGCCGGCTCGGCAATCATGCCTGCATCACGACTGGGCCTGAGTCTGGCTCGTCTCCACGGCGTCGTCCACGTGGATGAGGTACTGGGCTCCGATGGCGGCGCCGAGCGCGTCATTGGCGGCGATGAACTCGGTCAAAAATTCATGCAGACCCGAGCCGAAGATTTCCTTGATCGCCGCGTCTTCGAGATTAGCCAGCGTCGCGCGCGCCTGCGCCTGCGCGGCGCCCTCGCCGCCATAGGCGCGCCCGATGTTGTCGAGCAGGCGCGAAATGTCGTCGTAGCAGGAGCGCAGCGAGCGCGGCATTTCGGGTCGCAGGATGAGCAGTTCCGCGACCAGCCAGGGTTTCACCGAGCCCTTGTAGACCCAGTGGTAGGCGGTGAGCGCGGAGACGGCGCGTAGGATCGCGGTCCACTGGAAATAATCGAACGTGCCGCCGACCTGTTCCGTCTCGGGCAGCAGCACGTTGTATTTCACGTCGAGCAGACGCGCGGTGGTGTCGGCGCGCTCGACATAGAGGCCGAGCCGCGAGAACCAATGCGAATCGTTGCGCAGCATGGTGCGATGCGCGGAGCCGTCGAAATCGAGCGACGCCTTGCGGACGAATTCGAGGAATCGCGACAGCTCCGTGCGGTCGATATGTCCTGGCTGGCCGAGGGCTTTTTCGAATCGCTTCATTTCGAGCCAGGCGGTGTTGATCGCCTGCCACATCTCGATGGTGAGAGCGGTGCGCACGGCGCGCGCATTGGTGCGGGCGAATTCGATGCAATTGCAGATCGACGACGGATTGTCGGGATCGAAGGCGAGATAATGGATCGCCTTCGCCTCGGTGACCTCACCGATCTTCTCGATATAGCCTTCCAGCGCGCCGGCGGCGTTCAGCGTGCTTTCCCATTCGGTGCCGGTGCCGCCGTAGGCGGTCGGCAGGGTGGCGAGACGTTGCGCGGCTTCGATGGTGCGCGCAAGGAAGTCGGCGCGCTCCATGTAGCGCGAGAGCCAGTAGAGATTGTCGGCGGTGCGCGAGAGCATCAGGCCTGCCCTCCGACTTCATCGTCGATGACCCACGTGTCCTTGGTGCCGCCGCCCTGGCTCGAATTCACGACGAGAGACCCTTCCTTCAGCGCAACGCGGGTGAGACCGCCGGGAATGACGCGCACGCCATCGGCGCCCGACAGCACGAACGGCCTCAGATCGACATGGCGTCCGCCGATGCCGGATTCGAACGAGGCCGGGCAGGTCGACAGCGACAGGGTCGGCTGGGCGATGAATCCGTCGGGATCGTTGGTGAGCTTGGTGGCGAATTCCGCGATCTGTTCCTTCGACGCATGCGGACCCACCAGCATGCCATAGCCGCCCGAGCCGTTGACTTCCTTCACGACGAGTTCGTCGAGATGGGCGAGCACATATTTCAAAGCGTCAGGCTCGCGGCAGCGCCACGTCGGCACGTTCTTCAGGAGGGGTTCTTCGCCGAGGTAGAATTTGATGATCTCGGGCATGTAGGTGTAGACGGCCTTGTCGTCGGCGACGCCGGTGCCGACCGCGTTGGCCAGCGTCACGTTGCCGGACAGATAGGCGCTCATCAGGCCGGGCACGCCGAGCGCCGAATCGGGGCGGAAGGCGAGCGGATCGAGGAAGTCGTCGTCGAGACGGCGATAAATCACGTCGACGCGCTGCGGCCCCTGCGTCGTGCGCATATACACGACCTTGTCCTTCACCAGCAGGTCGCGGCCCTCGACGAGCTCGACGCCGAGCTTGTCGGCGAGGAAAGAGTGCTCGTAGTAAGCCGAATTGAAGATGCCGGGTGTCAGCAGCACGCAGGTCGGGCTCGTGCCCGTGGCGTTGGCGGGCGCGACCGAACGCAGGCTCGAGAGCAGGGCGTCCGGATAATTTTCGACGGGCGCCACGCGGTGCTGCGCGAACAGCTCCGGCACGAGGCGCATCATGACTTCGCGATTCTCGAGCATGTACGACACGCCCGACGGCGTGCGCGCATTGTCCTCCAGCACGTAGAAATCGTCTTCGTCGATGCGCACGATGTCGATGCCCGAGATATGGACATAGACGTCGTGCGGGACGCGGACGCCGCGCATTTCCGGACGATAATGTTCGTTCTTGTAGACGATGTCCTCGGGGATGATCCCGGCCTTGATCACCTCGCCCTTGCCGTACACGTCGGCGAGAAACATGTTCAGCACTTTCACGCGCTGGATCAGGCCTGCTTCCAGCCGCGTCCACTCGGAGCGGCCGAGCACGCGCGGGATGATGTCGAACGGGATCAGCCGTTCCGTCGAGTCCTTCTCGCCGTAGACCGCGAAGGTGATGCCGATGCGGCGGAACATCAGCTCCGCCTGCGTGCGGCGGGACGCCAGCAGTTCCGGCGGGGCGGAGTCGATCCACCGGTTCACCCGCTCGTAGACCGCACGCGGCAGTCCGTCGGACTGCGTCATCTCGTCAAAAAACCGCCCCGTCACCACGTCCCGGTACTCCATTCGATGCCGTGCTTATCTCAGCAGGCAAGCAAGCGTGGCGCCACCAAAAACTGTGCAGTGTCGGAAACAACACAGAAGCGACCACCCGGTATGCCTAGCTCTTAGGCAAAGGAGTGCATCGGCGCCGCGTTACTGGACGACACCCGCCCGATCGGCGGTCACTGACGCCGGGTTCAAACGGGCAGGGCGGCGGAAGCGGCGGCGCGCCCAGATCAGCAAGCCTGTTCCGAGCAGGCCCAGCATCGCGAGGGCGGTGATCGCATTCAGGCCGCCGGCCACGAAGCCGTTCCAGTTTCCCTCATGGATCAGCCGCGGCCAATTGTTCGGCATCGGGCTCAGACCCTGCCGCGAGACCGCATAGGTCCGCAGCGCGCCATTCTCCATCACGCGGGCCATCTGGCGTCCGCCACGTTGCGCGATGAACAGGATGTTGGACGGGTCGGTGACGCCTGCGACAAGCCGCGCCGCCTCGCGAATCGGTGCGGCGGGTCCAGCGGGCGTCGGCGACGCGAAGGTGATGTTGAACGTCAGCGCCAGACCCGTCAGCGGGCTCAGGATGATCAGCGGCAGCAACCCCCAGGCGACGCCCTTGTGCCACCCCGAAAGCGTGTTGCGCAGGCGGGGCCAGCCCATCAGCACGCCAAGGGCCGCGAGGACGAGCATCGCCGCCGTTGAGATCGGAACGAGCGGCGAGAGGCCAAACAGCAGGTGTTCATGCAAGCCGCGGCTTTGCGCGAAGAGCAGCGCCAGCGCGCCCGGACCCTGTTGCATCCGATCGCCGCTCCGCAGGTCGATCGCGACGGGCGGGCGGTTCGGCAGACTGAGCGACAGCCGCTGTTCGACCGGGTCGATCGTCAGCACGCGCGCCTCGCCCGCCGG
>JAQGKM010000217.1 GCA_028290125.1 Hyphomicrobiales bacterium
CGCAGGTCAGCGCGCGTGCGGTGAGGACATTGGCGAGATGACGCTGGTAACCGGGGCTCGCCTGCAGGCCGCCGGGCGGGTCGAGCGCGGCGGCGACAGCGCTTGCGACGGCTGCGATGCGCGCCGCGTCAGGCGAGACGCCGACGAGCGCCTCGGAGGCCGACGCCAGAACGGCGCAATCGGCGACGCCGCACAGCGCGATGCGGGCCGCCGTGCAGACGCCGTCTTTCAGCGTCACGACAGTCGCGACGCCCGCGACGGCGAAGTCGCCACGTCGCCGCGCGACTTCGAGGAAGGCCATGCCGGTATCGGGCGGCGGCGCCGGCAGCATGATCTCGACGAGCAGGTCGTTCGGCTCGAGCGCCGTGGTCAGCGGCCCGAGGAAGAAGTCGCGCGCGGCGATCCAACGCACGCCCTCAGCCGACGCCACCTTCAGGCGCGCATCGAGCGCCAGCATGACGGCGGGCATTTCGGAAGCGGGATCGGCATGCGAGAGATTGCCACCCAGCGTGCCGCGTGAGCGGATCTGCGCATGGGCGATCAGCGGCAGGGCGTCGGCGAGGACAGGGAACCGCGCCAGCAAGGCGGCGTCGCGCTCGAGCGTGCGATAGGTGGTGACCGCGCCGATGTGCGTGGCGTCCGGCGCGTGCGTGACGAAGGCGAGCTCGCTGACGCGACCGATGTCGATCAGCACGCGCGGCTGCGCGAGACGGAAGTTCATCGTCGGCACGAGGCTCTGGCCGCCGGCGAGAAACCGCGCGTCCTCGCCGTGCTGGGCTTTCGCCGCAAGCGCCTCGGCCAGCGAGGCGACCGGTACATAGGTGAAAGCGGTCGGTTTCATGCTTCCTTCGATGCCGCCCGACGCGGCGATCGGGAAATTGCAAGACCCGAGCCACCCGGCTGCTCTACGGGCAAAGCTGCGCCCCGGCGCACAAAAAGGCAATCCTGAGCTTCGCTATGCATCCTGTTCAATCCATGCTCACATGATTGCGGAGCCGCCTGAAGAAGCGGAAGCTGCCCTGAAGGCACGGGCCATGCATGGTCGTTGGCGCAAGCACAAGGAAACCAGGTCGCAATGCTGGACGCCGCCACAGACCGGAGCCGAACCGCAGCACTGTCGTCGCCCGTGATCGAAGCGCGAGACGTGTCGCTGACCTATGCGAGCGCAGATGGCGACGTGCATGCGCTCTCCAACATCAACCTGTCGATCGCCGCCGGAGAATTCGTCTCGTTCATCGGGCCGTCGGGCTGCGGCAAGACCACCTTCCTGCGCGCCGTCGCGGATCTCGAACACGCGACCGGCGGCGATCTGCGCGTCAACGGCCTGACGCCGCATGACGCGCGCATGCAGCGCGCCTACGGCTATGTGTTTCAGGCGGCGGCGCTGTTTCCGTGGCGCAATATCGAGGACAACATCATGTTGCCGCTCGAGATCATGGGGCTCGACGAGGACGAGCGGCGCGAACGTGCGCGGCGCAACCTCGAGCTGGTCAATCTCACCGGATTTGAGCGGAAGTTTCCCTGGCAATTGTCGGGCGGCATGCAGCAACGCGCCTCGATCGCGCGCGCGCTGTCGTTCGATCCTGCGCTGCTGCTGATGGACGAGCCGTTCGGCGCGCTGGACGAAATCGTGCGCGATCATCTCAACGAGCAATTGCTGCAGCTGTGGAACCGCACGGGGAAGACCGTGCTGTTCGTCACGCACTCCATCCAGGAAGCCGTGTTCCTGTCGTCCCGCATCATCGTGATGTCGCCGCGTCCGGGGCGGATCATCGACGACATCGCCTGCGACCTGCCGCGCGATCGCGGCCTCGACATTCGCGAGACGCCGGAATTCATCGCGCTGGCGCAGCGCGTGCGCAGCGGGCTGCGCGCAGGCCACGCCTATGACGAATAATGCCACGCCTATGATGAATAAAGCCACGCCTATGATGAGTGGCCTGCCCTTGCTGACGCGCATCCGGCGCGGCGCGGCTCTACCGCTGGCGGCGATGATCGTCGCCCTTACGGTGCTCTGGTATGCCGGCGCGGTGCTGATGAACATGACGCTGGTCCGCGACGCTTTCGAGCGCGAGGAGGTGGAGTACACGACCATGGAGCTGGTCGCCGGCACGCTCGACGCCGAGCGCCCGCTCCTGCCGGCGCCGCACCAGATCGTCGCCACTTTCATCGACGGCGTTTTCAACTATGCGCCAAACTCGCCGCGCAGCCTCGTCTATCACTCGTGGGTGACCCTCTCGGCCGCCCTGCTCGGCCTCGCCATGGGGGTCGCGACCGGCATCCTTCTCGCGGTTCTCATCATCCATGTGCGCGTGCTCGAAAAGAGCCTGCTGCCATGGATCATCGCTTCGCAGATGATCCCGGTGCTCGCCATCGCGCCCATCACGATTGTCGTTCTGGGCTCGATCGGCATTCGCGGACTCGTGCCGAAAGCCCTGATTTCCGCCTATCTCTGCGTGTTTCCTGTCGTCATCGGCATGGTCAAGGGCCTCACTTCGCCGGACCGCCAGCATCGCGACCTCATGCACAACTGGTCGGCGACGCCCGCGCAGGTCTTCTTCAAGCTGCGCTGGCCCGCCGCAATCCCCTATCTGTTCGCAAGCCTGAAAGTCGCGATGGCGATCTCCATCGTCGGCGCCGTTGTCGGCGAACTGCCGACGGGCGCGCAGGCGGGCATCGGCGCGCGCCTGCTGGCTGGCTCCTATTATGGACAGACCATTCAGATCTGGGCGGCGCTGCTCGCCATCTCCATCGTCGCCGCCGGTTTCGTCGGCTTGGTCGGGCTCATTGAAAAGAGCGTGGCGCGGCGCATGGGAGCGCCGGCATGACGCGACGCTCGCTCATCTCCATTGCGCTCGTCGCCCTCGCGCTGATCGCGACCGCGTTTCTCATGCGCCTCTCACCAATGGCGGAGGGGCTGTCGCGGCAAACCGACCCTGCCCTGTTGTGCCTGACTGCCATGGCCTTGCTGCTGACGGCGCCATGGCGGCCACGGTTCGCAGCCGTGCCCACCTTCGCCGCGAGCGCGTTGCTGACCGGCGCGGCGCTTCTGCTCCTGCGTGATGCGGATATTTCCGGCGCGGCGGGCGCAGGGTTCTGGGCGCTGGTCGGCGCGGCGCTCGTGTGCGCCGGCGCGACGATGACGGCGCTCAGTGATCTCGCCCTGACGGATCCACGCGCACGCAAATTGCGGGACATCGCCATCCCGGCGGTTTTCGGCCTGATGCTTGTCATGCTGGCGGAGCTTGTCATCCGGGGCGCCGGCGTGCCGTCCGTTCTGTTGCCGGCCCCGAGCTCCGTCGCCTGGCGTTTCGTCCATGCGCTGCCGATGCTGTTCGAGGATCTCGTGCAGACCTTCGTCAAGGGCGTGGTGATCGGCTTCGTCATCGGCAATGCTGCGGGATTCGGCGCTGCGCTTCTCGTGCAGGACCGACCGTTCTTCCGGCGCGGGCTGCTGCCGATGGCGGGCTTCATCTCGTCGCTGCCGATCGTCGGCATTGCGCCCATCATGGTCATGTGGTTCGGCTTCGACTGGCCCTCGAAGGCTGCGGTCGTCGCCATCATCACCTTCTTCCCCATGTTCACCAATGCCGTCGCGGGCCTCTCGGGCGCGAGCCGGATCGACATGGACCTGATGCATTCCTACGCGGCGAGCCCGAGCCAGCGGCTCGCCAAGCTCCATATCCCGGCCGCCCTGCCCTTCGTTTTCAATGCGCTCAAGATCAACTCCACGCTCGCCTTCATCGGCGCCATCGTGGCGGAGTTCTTCGGCACGCCGGTCGTCGGCATGGGCTTCCGGATTTCGATCGAGGCGGCCCGGATGTCGATGGACGTCGTCTGGGCAGAGATCTTGCTTGCAGCGCTTGTGGGGACGGCATCCTACGGGTGCCTCGTTCTGCTCGAGCGCAAGCTGACGTTCTGGCACGCGTCCCAGAGAGTTTGATGGAAGGGGAATTTACATGAGCAAGATCAAGACGGCATTGATGGGCATGACCGCAGGACTGTTGCTCGCAACGGGCGCCCAGGCGGCCGAAAAGGTCACGATCCAGCTGAAGTGGGTCACGCAGGCGCAATTCGCCGGCTATTACGTCGCGCAGGCGAAAGGCTTCTACAAGGCGGCCGATCTCGACGTGACGATCAATCCGGGCGGTCCCGACATCGCTCCGCCGCAGATCCTGGCTGGCGGCGGCGCCGACGTGATCGTCGACTGGATGCCCTCCGCCCTCGCGTCGCGCGAAAAGGGCGTGCCGCTCGTCAACATCGCGCAGCCCTACAAGAAGTCGGGCCTCGAAGTCACGTGCCGCGCCGAGACCGGCATCAAGAAGCCTGCTGATCTCAAGGGCCGCACCATCGGCGTCTGGTTCTTCGGCAACGAATATCCGTTCCTCTCCTGGATGTCGAAACTCAACATCAAGACGGATGGCGGCAAGGACGGCGTGAAGGTCCTGAAGCAGGGCTTCAACGTCGACCCGCTCTTGCAGAAGCAGGCCGATTGCGTGTCGACCATGACCTACAACGAATATTGGCAGGTCATCGACGGTGGCTACAAGCCGAGCCAGCTCGTCGTCTTCAAATACGAGACGGAAGGCGTCGCGACGCTGGAAGACGGGCTCTACGTCAACGAGACGAAGCTGAAGGATCCGGCCTTCGTCACCAAGATGGCGAAGTTCGTGAAGGCCTCGATGCAGGGCTGGGACTACGCGCGCAAGAACCCGGACGAAGCCGCCAAGATCGTGCTCAGCAACGACACGACGGGCGCCCAGACCGAGAAGCACCAGAAGCGCATGATGGCCGAAGTCGCCAAGCTGCTCGACACGGCAGGCGGCAAGCTCGATCCGAAGGATTTCGACCGGACAGTCGCGACCCTGCTGGGCGGTTCGTCCGACCCGGTCATCACCAAGCAGCCGATCAACGCCTGGACGCACCAGATCTACGACGCGATGAAGTAATCGGCGCAGAACTCGAAACGGGGCCGCGAGGCCCCGTTTCTTTTTTCAGACCAGGCGCGGCAACAAGCGTCTCGCATTGTCGCGTTCGATGCCGCGCAGCTCTGCGTCGGTGAAGCCGAGATCGCGCATGCCTGCCGCCGTGTCCTTTGGGCTGCGGAACGGGTAGTCGGACCCGTAGACGATCTGGGTCGGCGCGACGAGCTTCAGCAGCGGCGCCATCGCCCACGGGTTCGCGGCATTGGCGGTGTCATAATAGAGCTTGCGCAGTTCAACGATTGGCCCTTCGGGCAACGCTTTCTTGCCTTCGGGCGAATTCGCCTGTGCGAGCAGTCGCCCGGTCAGCGACGGAACCGTGCCGCCCGCATGCGAGAAGATGAACCTGATCTGCGGAAAGCGCGTCAGGGTCCCGCTGAACAGCAGGCTCGTGACGGCGCGCGCCGTATCGGTCGCCAGCTCGATCGTGTTCTCGCCGACTCCCGGGATCAGGTTGCGACAGCAATCCGCCTTCACCGGATGCGTGAAGACGACGGCGCGGCGTCGGTTCAACTCTTCCATGACCGGCTGCATCGAGGGATCGCCGAGGTATTTTCCGCCGTAGCTCGTCATCATGCAGATGCCGTCGGCCTTCAAGGTATCGAAGGCGTAGGCGATCTCCTTCAGGCTCGCGTCGATGTCGGGGATCGGCAGGCTGGCGAACAGGCCGAACTTCTCAGGACGACGCTGCACGAGCGCCGCGCCCCAATCGTTGGTCTCGCGCGCGATGCGGCGCGCCTCCGCCTCGTCGCCGAACCAGACGCCGGGCTCGCTGATCGACAGGATGGACGTCTCGATCCCGGCTTGATCCATCGACTCGAGCGTCTTCTCGACGGTCCATTCGACGAGCGGGCGCTGGTTGGTCTGGCGCTTGACGAGTTCAGGGATGTAGGCCGGCGGCGCGAGGTGATGATGGATGTCGATCAGTCTGCGGGCTGCCTGATCGGGCGCCTGCGCGAAGGCAGGGCCGCCCAGTGCGGCTCCGGCGGTGGCCGCTGCCCCCGCGAGAAACGCTCGCCGTGTCGGCAATCCGCCTGCATCGCAACAGGCGCACCCCTTGATCCTGTAAGACGGATCCATGTCGCTCCTCCCCGTTTTTCTTTCGGAGAGCGTGACAGCTTTTCGCCAGGATGCAATCCGGCCCTGCGCCGGCCGCAATCAGGTCTTGCGGCTCGCCACAAACGCACGCCAGCCGCCGAACGAGGTGATGTCCTGCGCACCGTTGAAGGCGTAGGGCTCGCAGATGAAGCCGCTCACCTCGCCGCCATCCGCCAGACGCAGCTTGCCGATGCCCATCGGCGCGGGGATGCTCTCCACGAACGACCCGAAATGCTGCGGCGAGAGTCCCCAGATCTCGACTTCAAGTCCCTGCCCCGCAAAGCCAGGCTCGTTCATCAATCCGGGCTTGGGCGGCGTGGTGTTGGGGAGCGCGAACAGCCGGTAGTCGGCCGCCGTGCGCGCCTTGCGCAGCAGGCGTCCGTTGCGCGAGGTGAGCTGGTGGTTCAGCGGCATGCCGCTGAGATGAGCGCCCACGACGGCGATCTCGAGCAAGCCGTCGTTGCCCGGCGCCAGCGCGTCGCCTGCCAGCGGCGCCGCGCGGTCTCGACCCATGCCGAACGACTGAGCGCGATGCAGGCGATCGGCCAGAACCGCCAGCGCATCGTCAGTGAAGGCAGGCGCAATCAGCGTCACACCCGCAGGCAGGCCATCCTTGCGGAAACCCGCCGGAATGGCGACGGCCGCGCAATCGAGCAGGTTCACGAAATTGGTGTAGCGCCCGAGATTGGAATTGAGCCGGATCGGATCGGCCTGCATATCCGCGACCTTGTAGATCGTCGGCGCTGTCGGCAGCAGCAGCACGTCCATCTTCGCCCATTCGACATCGGCGCGGCGGCGATAGGCCTCCAGCGCGTAGACTCCCTTGAAGGCGTCGACTGCGCTCATGCCCTTGGCGCCTCCAACAATGTCGCGCACCGCCGGGTCCATGTCGCCGGCGTGGGCCTCGAAGAAAGTATCGATAGCGGCGAGCCGCTCGGCGACCCACGGTCCGCCATAGAGCAGCGCCGCGCATTCGCGGAACGGCGCGTAATCGATCTCGACGCGTGTGGCGCCGAGGCCCTCCAACCGCGCGGCGGCGGCGTCATAGAGCGCGGCGGTTTCCGCATCGCCAAAGAACTCGCGCTCGGCTGCGCCCAGCACGCCAAAGCGCAGTCCCGCCTGCGGCAAGGCGCGCGGCTGCATGGCGCGCGAGAAGGCGTCTGCCGCATCAAAGCCCTGCATCAGGCGACGCACTGTGTCGGCCTCGCCGACCGTGCCCGCGAGCACGGTGATGCAATCGAGACTGCGGCATGCCGGCACGAGGCCGGTGGTGGAAACGAGCCCCTTCGTCGGCTTCACGCCAACGAGATTGTTGAACGCCGCCGGCACGCGGCCAGAGCCCGCCGTATCGGTGCCAAGCGAGAAAGCCACCTGCCCCGCGCCAACCGCGACAGCGGAGCCCGACGACGAGCCGCCCGACACA
>JAQGKM010000225.1 GCA_028290125.1 Hyphomicrobiales bacterium
CGATGCGCATGATCGCGAAAGTGCCGACGCTCGCCGCGATGGCCTACAAGTACACGATCGGCCAGCCTTTCGTGTTCCCGAAGAACTCGCTCGATTACACGGCGAACTTCCTCAACATGTGCTTCGCGGTGCCGTGCGAGGACTACAAGATCAACCCGGTTCTGGCGCGCGCGCTCGACCGCATCTTCATCCTCCACGCCGACCATGAGCAGAACGCGTCGACCTCGACGGTTCGCCTTGCGGGTTCGTCGGGCGCCAATCCGTTCGCCTGCATCGCGGCCGGCATCGCCTGCCTGTGGGGCCCCGCGCACGGCGGCGCGAATGAAGCGGCGCTGAAGATGCTGTCGGAAATCGGCACGGTGGATCGCATCCCCGAGTACATCGCCAAGGCGAAGGACAAGAACGATCCGTTCCGCCTGATGGGCTTCGGTCACCGCGTCTACAAGAACTACGACCCGCGCGCCAAGATCATGCAGAAGACCTGCCATGAGGTTCTCTCGGAACTCGGCGTCAAGGACGACCCGCTGCTCGAAGTCGCGATGGAACTCGAGCGCATCGCGCTCAGCGACCCTTACTTCATCGAGAAGAAGCTCTATCCGAACGTCGATTTCTATTCGGGCATCACCCTCAAGGCGATGGGCTTCCCGACCTCGATGTTCACCGTCCTCTTCGCGGTCGCCCGCACGGTCGGCTGGATCGCGCAGTGGAAGGAAATGATCGAGGACCCGACGCAGAAGATCGGCCGTCCGCGCCAGCTCTACACGGGCTCCCCGGCCCGCGACTACGCGCCCGTCAGCAAGCGCTGATTGCAGGTCCTGCAAGAATTGAAAAGGCGCCCGGTTTTCGGGCGCTTTTTTGTTTATGGTGTTTTCAATCAACCGCCGTAATTGCGAGCAAAGCGAAGCAATCCGGAAGCCGCGCGTGAGGCCTGTCCACGTCATCGACGTTGCGCAAAGCTATCGAGACCCGTGCCTGGATTGCTTTGCTCTGCTCGCAAGGACGGTTGAACCAATTCAGCCCAACGGCCGTCATTGCGAGCGAAGCGAAGCAATCCAGAGGCCGCACGTGAGGCCTGCCTTCGCGCTCATCGACGTTGCGCAAAGCTATCGAGACGCGTGCCTGGATTGCTCCGCTCTGCTCGCAAGGACGGCTACGCGCCCTGCGCGTAGCGCAGCACGATCTCCGCGGCCCTGTCGCTTGCGGTCTCGCCTTCGGGCAAGCGCATCAGCGCGTCGATCTCGGCCAGCGCCGCGACCTGCGTGGCGCGGGGCGCGCTGGCGGTCAGCAGCGGCGTGAGAGCGTCCGCCAGGGCTTCCGCCGTGCAGGCGTCCTGCAAAAACTCCGGGACGACCAGCCGGTCGAGGATGATGTTGGGCAGCAGCACCGAGGCCAGCCGCACCACGCGCACGGCGATGCCGAACTCCAGAGCGTTCATCTTGTAGGCCGCCACCATGGGCACGCCCGCGAGCGCGAGTTCGAGCGTCACGGTGCCGGACGCCGCCAGCGCCGCATAGGCGGACCGAAAGGCTGCGAGCTTCGCCGCTTCCCCGCGCAGGATCTCGGGCTTCACCGGCCAGTCCCGCACGGCGGTCTCGATTTCCTGCGCGAGCCGGTCGACCGCCGGCAGCACGGCGCGGACCTCGCCGACGCGGGCGGCGACGATCTGCAGGGCCGCGCCGAACACCGGCATCAGCCGCGTGATTTCGGAGCGCCGCGAGCCCGGCAGGATCAGCAGCATGGGCGGCTGCGCGTCGCGCGCAGACGCCGCGTCGGGGCGATATTCCGCCAGCCGCTCCATAAGCGGATGGCCGACATAGGTGGTGGGCGGCCCGCCGAGATCGGCGTGCGCCTTGGGCTCGAACGGCAGGAGTGCGAGCAGGTGATCGACATAGGCGCGCATCTTGCGCGCCCTGCCCGGCCGCCAGGCCCAGACCGTCGGGCTGACGTAATCGACGATCGGAATGGAGGGTGCCGCGGCCCGCACCTTGCGCGCGACGCGGTGCGTGAAATCCGGCGAGTCGATGATGACGAGCACGTCGGGCTTTTGCGCGACGACCGCGGCGGCGGTTTCGGCAATGCGGCGCAGCAGAAGCGGCAGGCGCTTGATCACCGGCAGGATGCCCATGACCGAAATGTCGTGGATGTCGAACTGGCTGCGCAGCCCCTGCGCCTGCATGGCGGCGCCGCCGACGCCGAAGAAGTCGATTCCGGGCGCGCGCGCACGCAGCGCCTGGATCAGCTTGAAGCCGAGTTGATCGCCCGATTCCTCGCCCGCGACGACGCAGATCTTGAGCCGTCGTGGCGCCTCGCTCACGAGGCCGAGTCTCGCACCTCGCGCGGCGTGCAGATCGCGCGGTCGCCGCCTTCGCGAATGAAGTCCAGAATTTCATGCACCTGCGGATGCGACGCAAATTCGCCCGCCACGTCCTCGACCCGTTCCTTGAGCGTGCCTTCCTGCGCAAACAGCAAGCGATAGGCGCGGCGCAGGTCATGGATCGACTCGCGCGAGAAGCCACGGCGCTTCAAGCCGACAAGGTTGAGGCCCGCGAGGTTCGCGCGATTGCCGAGCGCCATGCCGTAGGGAATGACATCGTTCTCGACGCCCGCCATGCCGCCGACGAAGGCGTGGTCGCCGATCCGCACATATTGGTGCATGGCCGCGCCGCCGCCCACGATGACGAAAGAGCCGAGGCGGCAATGGCCGGCGATCATGACGTTGTTCGACAGGATGACGTTGTCGCCGACGTGCACGTCATGCGCGATGTGCGAATTGGCCAGGAAGGTGCAGCGGTCGCCGACGATCGTCTTCAGGCCGCCGCCTTCCGTGCCGGGGTTCATCGTCACGCCTTCGCGGATCAGGCAATCGGAGCCGATCACGAGGACGCTTTCCTCGCCGTGGAATTTCAGATCCTGCGGCTCATGACCGATGGAGGCGAACGGAAAGATGCGCGTGCGCGCCCCGACCCTGGTGCGTCCCGCGAGCGCGACATGCGACAGCAGTTCGGCATTGTCGCCGAGAACGACATCCGCGCCGACGTGACAGAAGGGGCCGATGGCGACGTCCTTGCCGAGCGTCGCGCCTTCCTCGATCACCGCGCTCGGATGAACGCCGACCGGTGTCTTGCGCTGCGGCGCGGCTTGCGAGATCTCGCCCACTCAGGCCCCCTTTGCGTCATCGGCGACGAGCATGGCGCTGACTTCCGCCTCGCACACGACCTGGCCGTCGACCTTCGCGATGCCCTTGTACCACCACATGTTGCGGCGCTGGTTCATCTTGGTCATGTGGAACTCGACGCGGTCGCCCGGCACCACGGGCTTGCGGAACTTGGCGTTGTTGATCGTCATGAAGTAGACGACCTTCGGCTTGCCGGCGACCGCCGCGTTGACGCACAACGCGCCCGCCGTCTGCGCCATGCCTTCGATGAGAAGAACACCCGGCATGACCGGCTGTTCCGGGAAATGCCCCTGGAACTGCGGCTCGTTGAAGGTGACGTTCTTGATGCCGATGCACGACTCATCGCCGTTGCACTCGATGATGCGGTCGACGAGCAGGAAAGGATAGCGGTGCGGCAACGAAGCGAGCAGCTTGATGATGTCGACCGTTTCGAGTGGCTTAGCCGCTGCCTCGTTCATGGCACCTTCCTTGCGGGCCGCGCAGGTCGCGCCCCTTCGGTTTCAGTTTGATGTTTCGGGACCGCCGCCGGATTTGCGGACGGCCATCTTGTTGAGAGTCGCGACCGCGCGCATGTGATCGCGCATCGGCTGCGCCGGAGAGCCGCCGAAACGGGCTCCCGCCGGAACGTCCGTCATGACGCCAGCCTGCGCGCCGATCTGTGCGCCCATGCCGATCTTCAGGTGACCGGTGATGCCCGCCTGCCCGCCGATCGCCGCAAAATCGGCGATGTCGGTCGAGCCCGAAATGCCGACCTGCGAGACGATCACGCAATGGCGCCCGATCGTGACGTTGTGGGCGATCTGGACGAGGTTGTCGATCTTGGCGCCCTCGCCGATCACCGTGTCGCGGTTGGCGCCGCGATCGATGGTCGTGTTGGCGCCGATCTCGACGTCGTTCTGGATGATCACGCGGCCGATCTGCGGCACCTTCAGGTGCCCGCGCGGCGACATGGCGAAGCCGAACCCGTCTTGCCCGACGCGCACGCCCGGATGGATGATGACGCGGTCGCCGATCAGCGCGAAGAGGATGGTCGCATGCGGCCCGATCGAGCAGTCGCGGCCGATGCGCACGTCCGGCCCGATCACGGCGTTCGGGCCGATAATGGTGCCCTCGCCGATCTCGGCGCGCGGGCCGATGACGGCGCCGGGATCGACCGTGACGCCGGCTTCCAGCCGCGCCTCGGGATGAATGTAGGCGCCGGGCGAGATCCCTGCCCCGCCGAACACCGAGCCCGGACGCATCGAGTCGGGAAACAGCCGCGCGCTCACCTTGGCGCAGGCGGCGTAGGGCTCGTTATGGACCAGCGCGGCGGTGGTCTCGGGCACGCGATCGGCGTAGCGCTGCGAGACGAAGCAGGCGGTCGCACGCGTGGTGCGCACGTCATCGGCATATTTGGGATTGTCGAGGAAGACGAGCGTGCCGGGGACGCCCTGATCCAGCGGCGCGACCGCACCGATCTCGGCGGAGAGATCGGCTTCGCGCAAAAGCTTCGCGCCGGTCAGTTCGAGGATCTCGCCGATGGTCAGCGAACCCGCGCGCCGGAAGAAAACCGGATCGCTCATCCAAACCTCATGCACAAACGCGACACGGGACGACGTACAACTTCGCCCCTGAAAAAAGAGCCTGCGCCACTCGTCGTGGCGCAGGCTTGAATCCGTCCGGCTCAGGCCGGACCTGTCGTCAGAACGAGGTGCCGCCCGAGAAGCGGAAAGCCTGCGTCTGGTCGTTCTTGTCCTTCGAGATCGCCCAGGCGTAGTCGAAGCGGATCGGCCCGAGCGGCGAAGCCCAGAGAAGCGAAGCGCCGATCGAGGAGCGGAGCTTGTGCGAGTCGGACACGTTGATGCAGGACGCCTGCGACGTGTTGTAGGTGGCCGTCGACGGATTGGTAACCGTCACAGTGCCGGCAGGTGCGCATGCTGCGCCGGGGGCGAGGCCCACCAGTTCCGCGAAGTTCGTGCGGCCCTTGTAGCCGAAGACCGTACCGGCGTCGGCGAAGACCGCGGCCTTCAGACCCAGCTCCTTGGGAAGGCCGAAGATCGGGAACTGAGCTTCGAGCGTGCCGCCGATGTAGTTGGTGCCGCCGAGGCCAGCGCCGCGGAGGTTGGCCGGATCGGTGATGTCGCGCGGGCCGATACCGCCCGGCGCGAAGCCACGAACCAGGCTCGGGCCCGGGTTGAAGTTGTCGATGATGCGCAGGTCGCTGCCACCGAAGCCGGTGATGTTGCCACCCTGCAGGCGGGCGAAGCCGATGATGTCTTCGTACAGCGGGTAGTAGTAACGGCTGTCGAAGGTCGAACGAACGAACTTGGCGTCGCCGCCGAGGCCGGCGATATCCTGGCGAATTTCACCGTAGAGGCCCTGCGTCGGGTTCTTCAGGTTGTCGAGCGAGTTGTAGGACAGCGTGTAGCCGACGAGAGAGGTCAGGCGGCGACCGGCCGCCTCCTTGATCGCCAGCGAGGCTTCGCCGTTTGTGACGCAGCTTCCCTTGAAGGTGCCGTCGGTGTTGATGAAAGCGCTGGGAGGCGACAGCGGACCGGGAACGAGGCCGAGGCTCGGATCAGTACAATCGTTGTACGGACGATCCGTCGTGTTCGGGATGGTCATGTTGGTCTGGTAGATCGAATAGCGCGGCGAGAACGAGATCTCTTCCGTGATCGGCAGACCGAGGCGCAGCGTCGTGCCTACGACGGTCGTGTCGTAGAGAGAGTACTGCGAGTTCACGTTGCGCTTGGCGAAGAGATCGACGCCGCCGGCGACACGACCCCAGAGGTAGGGCTCGGTGAAGGACAGGTCGATGCCGCGCGTGCGCTGGCCGGCCGACAGGGCGGCGCGGACGAACTGGCCGCGGCCAAGGAAGTTGGATTCCGTCAGCGACACTTCGCCGATGATGCCGTCAACCGTGGAATAGCCGCCCGAGATGGCGAACGAACCCGTGGGCTGATCTTCAACATCGACGTTCACGACCACGCGGTCAGGCGACGAGCCCGGCTCGTTGGTGACGCGCACGCGCTTGAAGAAGCCGAGGTTGTTGAGACGACGTTCGGCGCGGTCGATGAGCACGCGGTTGTAGGCGTCGCCCTCGCCGAGGTCGAATTCGCGCCGGACCACATATTCGCGGGTGCGGGTGTTGCCGCGCACGTTGACGCGCTCGATGTAGACGCGCGGGCCTTCCTCGATCACGAAGCCAAGGGCGATCGTGTGCGAGGCGGCATCGCGGTCGCCGCGCGGACGCGCCGACGAGAAGGCATAGCCGCGCGAAGCAACTTCGCGGGTCAGCGCTTCGACCGTCTTCTCGACCTGGTCGCCGTCGTAAACGTCGCCAGCCTTGATTGCGAGCGACTTCTGCAGCGAGCCGGAGTCGACGTCGGGCAGACGCGATTCCACGTTGACCGAGCCGACGCGATACTGCGCGCCTTCCTCGACCGTGATGTTGACGATCCAGCCCTTCTGGGCCGCGTCGTAAACGGCGTCCGAACCGACGATGCGGAAATCGGCGTAGCCGTTTTTCAGGTAATAGCGGCGGATGAGTTCCTGGTCGGACGCGATCTTGTCCGGATCGTAGACGTCGCTCGTCTTCAGCCAGGAGAGGTAGTTCATCTCCGTCGTCGACATC
The DNA here is from genome assembly GCA_028290125.1 of Hyphomicrobiales bacterium. GTDB lineage: Bacteria > Pseudomonadota > Alphaproteobacteria > Rhizobiales > Beijerinckiaceae > Terripilifer. Next base: position 6,789 of record JAQGKM010000225.1, read on the forward strand.
AGATTGCGCAGGCGATAGGACGAAATCGCCTTGTTGCCAACGATGTTGATCGTCTTGACGCCCGTCTTCCCGCCTTCGTCGATCGTGAACACCACGTCGATTCGGCCGTTCGGCAGGCTGACCGTGCGCGACGTCACATTGGCGTCGCCGCGGCCGCCGCGGCGGTAGATGTCGCGGATGCGCTCGATGTCGGACTGAACGGTGGCGGAGGAATAAGCGCCGCGCGAACGGGTCTGGATTTCGCTGGTGAGCTGTTCGGACTTGAGCTTCGAGTTGCCCTCGAAAGCCACGCGATTGATGATGTTGTTCTCGACCACGGTCACGACGACCGAGGAGCCCTGACGGCTCACCCGCACATCGGTAAAGAGCCCGGTCGACTGCAGGCTTTTGACGCCTTCGCTCACACCGTTGGCGTCGGTGCTGTTGAAGTAGGATCGAATCGTTTCCGCATCGACGCGGCTGTTGCCCTTCACGACCACCGATTGGGCGAGTGCCGGACCGGCGACCAACATGCCCGTGGCGACGAGGACTGTCGCTGAGGCAAGACGGTTCTTAAAACCCCGTGTGAACTGCATGAGTCGACCGTTCCCAATTCTAACTAACCGGCGCCGCCAGCGCCTTTTCACGGACTTTGAGGTCCGGGCGGAAACGCTGCAGGCAACCACAGCGTCACAATTCGTAACATCGCTTCTACCCGGTTTACCCCGCCAAGCAAATCCCGAATTGCCGGACGTAGACTGTTTTAACCACCCCGTGGCGGCGAGGCCACGAATTATGGTGAGGTTTCAGTTAACCAAGCGCCCGGCGGAAGATGTCGTTGGCCGTGGCGAACAGCATCAGCGCCCCCACGAGAGCGATTCCCACCCGGAAACCCATCTCCTGCGCGCGCTCGCTCAGGGGGCGGCCGCGCAGCGTTTCGACCGCGTAATAGAGGAGATGACCGCCATCCAGCAGGGGAACGGGCATCAGGTTGATGAGCCCGACCGAGACCGACAGCACGGCCGCAAAGTGGAACAGGGCGACGATGCCGACCTTGGCGACCTCGCCCGCCATATGGGCGATGCCGATCGGGCCGGAGATGTTGTCGGCGGCCTCGCGGCCGGCAAACAGGCCACCCAGATAGGCGCCGGTGCGGTCGACGATGAACCATGTCTCGGTCACGGCGAGTCGCGCCGACTTCAGCAGGCTGTAGCGTTCGATTCGCCAGTCGGACGGATCGGCGGCCGCGGTCAGGCCGATCATGCCGACCCGCTGGGTGCCGAACGGCGTCTTGAGCTCGCGCAGTCCCGGCACGGCGGTGAGCGCGACTTCCTTAGCCCCGCGGCGCACGACGAAGCCGAGCGGCGTCCCGGCGGATGCCTGGACGATTCGCTGCATGTCCGCCCAACTGCCGATGTCGGAGCCGTTGATGGAGACGATCAGGTCGCCTTTCTCGAAGCCGGCCATGGCGCCCGCCTCGTTCGCCCGCACTTCATTGACGCGCGGCGACAGGACTTCGCGACCGAAGCTGAAGAAAATCAGCGTGAAGATCACGATCGACAGGATGAAATTGGCGATCGGGCCGGCGGCGACGATGGCCGCGCGCTTCCAGACCTTCTGGGCGAAGAACGACACCGCGCGCTCGTCGTCGGGCATGGCCGAGACGGCGTCATGGTCGGCGACGCTGGCGGCGTTGAGGTCGCCGTGGAATTTGACGAAGCCGCCAAGGGGCAGCGCGGCGAGACGCCAGCGGGTGCCCTTCTTGTCGATGAAGTGCAGCAGCTCGGGGCCGAACCCCAGCGAGAAGACGTCGACCTTGACGCCGCACCAGCGCCCGACCGCGAAATGTCCGAGCTCGTGAAAGAACACCACGACGCTCAGAACGCACACGAACGGAACGATGTAACTCGCGTAAAAGTAAAGAGAATCAAGAACTACCATCTGGCCTCCTCAGCATTGCCGAATACGACGCGCACAATGCTCTTACGCGGGCTGTCTGCAGTTTAGCGCCCATTCCGGCGCCTGACGAATCCTACCCGACGAGTCCGCGCGCCCGCTCCCGCGAGCTGCGATCCACGTCCAGCGCCTCGACCACACTTTGCGGCGTCCGCCCGAGACTGTCACGGGCCGCCGCCTTGCAGCAGGCCTCGACGATTCGGGCAATGTCCATGAACCCGATCCGTCCGGCCAGGAAGGCTTCGACCGCGATCTCGTTGGCGGCGTTGAGCACGGTCGGGAGCGCCCCGCCCTGCTCCAGGGCCGCCATCGCGACGCCGAGCGCCGGGAAGCGCTCGAAGTCCGGCTTCTCGAATGAGAGCGTTGCAATCGCGGCAAGATCAAGACGCCGCGCCGCAGTCGGCACGCGGGCCGGATAGCCGAGGCAATGGGCGATCGGCACCTTCATGTCCGGGCACGCGAGCCCCGCCACCACCGCGCCGTCCGCGAAGGACACGAGGCCGTGGACGATCGATTGAGGGTGCACCAGCACGCCGAGCTTCTTCGCCGGGATGCCGAAGATATGGTGGGCCTCGATCAGCTCGAGCCCCTTGTTCATGAGCGTCGCCGAATCGATCGTGACCTTCGGCCCCATCGACCAGTTGGGATGGGCGAGCGCCTGGTCCGGCGTGGCGGCGGCGATGCGTTCGGCGCTCCAGGTGCGGAACGGGCCGCCCGAGGCCGTGAGAATCATCTCCTCGACCTCGTCGGCCGTGTTGGCGCCGAGCGCCTGGAAGATGGCGTTGTGCTCGCTGTCCATCGGCAGGATCTGCGTGCCCGCCTGCGCGGCGGTGCGCATGAACAGGTCGCCGGCGCAGACCAGACATTCCTTGTTGGCGAGCGCGACCTTGCGACCGGCCGCGAGCGCCGCATGCGTGGGCCCGACGCCGGCGGCGCCCGAAATGGCGGCGACGACGAGATCGCTTTCGCGCAGCGCCGCCAATTCGACAGCCTCGTCGCCCGCCGCGGCCTCGATGGCGTGCCCGGCGAGGCCGGCCTTCAGATCGGCATAGGCGGACGGATCCGACACGGCGGCGAACCGAGCCCCGAGGCGGATCGCCATGCGGGCCAGCGCAGCGCCGTCGCGACCGCCCGCCACCGCCTCGACGACAAAGCCGCCGGGCGCGCCCTCGATCACATCGGCGGTGGAACGACCGATCGAACCGGTGGCGCCGAGAATGACGAGGCGACGCGGCGCGTCGGCCCTCGAGACCGCCTGCTCTTCACGTTCCGCCACAAGTCGGGGCTGCATGCCTTTGAAACTCTTTCTACCAGACGAACAGGCCATTGCCCGGCGCGACCACGCCGGCGCGCAGGCCGCCGAGAATCGCCGCGAACACGGCGGCGGCGATGAAACCGTCGAGACGATCCATGACGCCGCCATGGCCGGGAATGAGGCGGCTGGAGTCCTTGCAGCCGTAGCGGCGCTTCATTGAAGATTCGAACAGGTCGCCGCCCTGCGCGATGGCGCCGGTCGCCAGCCCGAGCAGGAGCACCGGCCCGATGGAGAGCGGCGCCGACATGGCCCAGAGCGCGACCAGCCCGAGCAGGGACCCGGACGTGATGCCGACGAGAAAGCCGGCCCAGGTCTTGGACGGCGAAACGCGCGGCCAGAGTTTGGGGCCGCCGATCAGGCGTCCGCCGAAATAGGCCATGATGTCGGTGCCCCACACGATGGCGAAGAGCCAGAGGATGGCTTCATATCCATTGAAGATGGACATGCGCAGCACGACGACCGCGAGCACCAGGGAGCCTGCGTAAAGAATGCCTGCCGCATTCCACATGCGAGTCGGGGAGGAAACGAACAGCAGCGTCGCGAGCACGCCGCCGAGCAGCATGACGACAGCGGCGTCGCGCGATCCGAGCGCCGCGAGTCCGGCGACGAGCGCGATCACGGCGCCGCCCCCCGCCATGCGGATCTGCTCATGCGGGCCGCCCGTCATGCGCTGCCATTCCCAATGGACGGCGACGGCCGCGACGAGCCAGAAGGCGACGAACATGAACCCGCCCGCCTGCAGGGCTGCGAGCGACAGGGCAACCATCACGAGGCCGGACAGGAGCCGTGGGCCGAGATCGCCGAGCATGGAGGCAGGTTTCGCCACGCTTTTGCCGGTGGTTACGGGTTGCGCACTCATGAAGCCGTCATCACGTCGCGCGTGACGAGTCCGCCGAAGCGGCGTTCGCGCGATGCGTATTGTGCAAGAGCCGCTTCCAGCGCCGCGTGGTCGAAATCCGGCCAGTGAATCGGCAGGAAGACGAGTTCGGCATAGGCGGCCTGCCACATCAGGAAGTTCGACAGGCGCTGCTCGCCCGACGTGCGGATGATGAGATCCGGATCGGGAAATTCGGCTGTGTAGAGGGCGGCGCTGATCGCGTCCGGGTCGATCGACGCGGGGTCGATCTCGCCCTTCATGGCGCGTAACGCAAGCGTCCGGGCCGCCTGCGCGATTTCCTGCCGTCCGCCGTAGTTGAACGCGATCACCAGGGTCAGGCCGGTGTTGTCGGCCGTCAGGTCCTGCGCTTCGTCGAGCAGGCTGCAGAGATCGGGCGCGAGCCCCTCGCGCGCGCCGATGACGCGCACACGTACGTTCTGCTTGTGGAGATCCGCCAGATCCTTGCGGATGAAGCGCTTCAGGAGACCCATGAGGTCCATGATCTCCTGCTGCGGGCGCGACCAGTTTTCCGACGAGAAGGCGTAGAGCGTCAGATAGGAGACGCCGAGTTCGGACGCGGCGCGCACGGTGCGGCGCACGGCCTCGACGCCGCGCCGGTGACCTTCAAGGCGCGGGAGAGACCGCGCCGAAGCCCAGCGACCGTTGCCGTCCATGATGATCCCGACATGTCTCGGAAGGTCCTGGCGCGGCTGGTCGAAGCTGGGTGACATTTGGCGCTCGTCCGAGGCGGGATTCATGAAACGACTCCAGGCTGCCGAATAGGCAGCTTTAAACCTGCATGATTTCCTTTTCCTTGCCAGCCAGCACCTGATCGACTTCGGCGATATGGGCGTCGGTGATCTTCTGCACCTCGCCCGCCTGCCGCTTCTCGTCGTCTTCGCTGATAGCCTTGTCCTTCAGCAGCTTCTTGAGAACGTCGATGCCGTCGCGGCGGACATGGCGAACCGCCACGCGTGCTTCTTCGGAATATTTGTGCGCGACCTTCACCAGCTCCTTGCGGCGCTGTTCGTTCAGTTCGGGGATGCGGATGCGCAGCACCTGGCCTTCGACGTTGGGGCTGAGGCCGAGATTGGAGTCACGGATCGCCTTCTCGACGGCGTTGACCATGCTCTTGTCCCAGACCTGCACGGAGATCATCCGGGGCTCGGGGATCGACACCGTCGCCACCTGCGACAGCGGCATGGAGGAGCCGTAGGCGTGAACCATCACGGGCTCGACGAGAGCCGCGGAGGCGCGGCCGGTGCGCAGACCGTTGAGTTCGTGCTTCAGCGAGCCGATCGCTCCCTGCATGCGCCGCTTCAGATCGGCCAGATCGAATTGGTCACTCATGACGATTCCTTAGTCGATTTGTCTCACGTCTCAATACGTTTGTCGCC
>JAQGKM010000326.1 GCA_028290125.1 Hyphomicrobiales bacterium
CCGCAACGTCATCCTCATCATGACGACGAATGCGGGCGCGGCCGACATGGCGAAATCGTCCTTCGGCTTCCATCGCGGCAAGCGCGAGGGCGAGGATATCGAGGCGGTGAACAAGCTGTTCGCGCCGGAATTCCGCAACCGTCTCGACGCGATCGTGCCGTTCGGCCACCTGCCGGTGGAAGTCATCACGCAGGTCGTCGACAAGTTCATCATGCAGCTGGAAGCCCAGCTCGCGGACCGCAACGTGTCGATCGAACTCACGGACGAGGCGCGCAAGTGGCTGGTCGAGCACGGCTACGACGAGTCGATGGGCGCCCGCCCGATGGCCCGCGTCATCCAGCAGCACATCAAGACGCCGCTGGCCGACGAGGTGCTGTTTGGCCGCCTGAAGAATGGCGGCACGGTGCGTGTCGTGGTCAAGGGCTACGACACGGGCGCACGCTCGCTCGGCTTCGTCTACCCCGAAGGCCCGGTGCTGCCACGCCCCGAGCGCGACATCGTGGAAGCCAGCAAGAAGCGCGTGCGCTCCGAGCCCGAGGTGCGCGAGAAGGCGAAGAAGAAGCCAGCCGCCAAGGGCTCGCCCACGGCCAAGGGCGGCGCGCCGATGGTGCCGAAAGTGCCGTTGAAGAGCTGAGGCTTTCGAGCATGAAATGAAAAAGCCGGGCAGGGATGCCCGGCTTTTTTCGTTTGTTTGCTCGTCATTGCGAGGAGCGAAGCGACGAAGCAATCCATCTGACGGCAGCCATGGATTGCCGCGTCGCTTCGCTCCTCGCAATGACGATGAACTGGACTACAGCGCCGCCATGATCTTCGCCGCATTCGCCTTCAGCACATCGGCATTTTCCATCGTCCCCGAATGCCGGCGCAGCGCGACGCCTTCCCAGCGCGGGATGATGTGGACGTGCAGGTGAAACACCGTCTGTCCGGCCGCCGGGCCGTTGAATTGCGTCACCGTGATCCCGTCCGCGCCCATGCCGTCCTTCACGGCTTTCGCGAGCCTCTGCACGGTCGCAAACAGCGGGCCGAACACGGCAGGGTCCGCATCGAGAAGCGATTCTGACGGCGCCTTCGGCAGCACCAGCACGTGGCCTTCGGCCTGGGGCATGATGTCCATGAAGGCCAGCGTGTGGTCGTCTTCATAGAGCTTCACGCAGGGCAGTTCGCCGCGCAGGATTTTCGCGAAAATGTTGTTGGGGTCGTAGCTCATGCGGCTCTCTCCTTTACACACGGCCGTCATTGCTTCGCTGCGCTCGCAGTGACGGCTACCCCTTTTTAAACGGAACATGCTCGCCATAAATCTCGATCTCGGCTTCCACGTGCTCGCGTTCGCGTTCCAGAAACCCCTCGATCGCGCGGGTCAGGCGGGCGTCGGCAAATTCGTGGGCGGAGTAGGTCTCGACTGGCTCGTAGCCGCGCGCCAGCTTGTGCTCGCCCTGCGCGCCGGCCTCCACCCGCAACAGCCCGCGCTCCAGCGCGAAGTCGATCGCGCGGTAGTAGCAGAGCTCGAAATGCAGGAACGGGTGCTCTTCCACCGTACCCCAATTGCGCCCATAGAGCGCGTCGTCGCCGATGAAGTTGATCGCGCCCGCGATCCAGCGGCCGGCGCGGCGCGCCATCACCAGCAGGATGCGCTCGGGCATCGAGCGTCCGACAGCCGTGAAGAATTTCCGCGTCAGATAGGGCTGGCCCCATTTGCGCGATCCGGTGTCGATGTAGAAATCGAAGAACGCGTCCCAGTGCTCGTCGGTGATCGCGTCGCCGGTGAGCATGTGCACCTCGATCCCCGCGGCCAGCGCCGACTCGCGCTCCTTGCGGATGTTCTTGCGCTTGCGCGAGGCGAGCGCCGCAAGGAAGCCGTCGAAATCCGCATAGCCGCGATTGAGGAAGTGAAATTGCTTGCCGGTGCGTTGCAGCCAGCCGGCCTCGCCCAGCGCCTGCCATTCGGCGCGGGGCGGGAAGGTGACGTGCGTCGACGAGCATTTGGCTTGCGTGCGCAGGGCGCGCAACCCCGCGATCAGCGTCGCACGCGCTTCCTCCGCGCGGTCGGTGGCGGCCACGAGCAGACGGCGGCCGCTCGCGGGCGTGAAGGGCACTGCGACCTGCAGCTTCGGATAATAGTCGCCGCCGGCGCGCTCGTAGGCGTCCGCCCAGGCGTGGTCGAAGACATACTCGCCCATCGAATGCGACTTGAGATAAGCCGGCGCCGCAGCCAGCAGGCGCCCTTCGGCATCTTCAACCAACAGGTGAGATGGCCCCCAGCCGGCCCGCGGCGCGGCTGATCCGGAGGTTTCAAGCGCCGAGAGAAAGCGGTGGCAGATGAAGGGGTTGAATGCTTCTTTCTGAGATAGAGATTCATCGTCTTCAGAAAGTGAGTCAGGACGCGCGCGCAACGCCCCGGATGGGTTTTCCGGATTGGCGCAGGCGTCCCATGCGGTCGCGTCAATCTCGCCGATCGCCCGGATCGTGCGCAGGCTCAAGGGTGTGGAAGACATGCAGGGAAAACCTTTCGTCCCGCCCTAATCTAGCGGCCCGGCTCACCCCTTCAACGTCTCAATTCAACTCGCTGTCATGCCGCGAGAAAAGATAGGCGGCGCCGAGGCCCACGGCGCCGAGCAGCACGCCGTTGGCGATCAGCATGGGCGACAGACCCAGATGATGCAGCCCGTAACCGAAGATCACCGGACCCAGCGCCTGACCCATGAAGAACGAGAAGGCGTGCATCGAAAAGGCCGAAGCGCGCGCGGTGGGCGCCAGCGACGACACCTCCGTCTGGACGGAGTTGTGCAGCATGACGAAGCCGAATCCGAGCAGCGTGAAGAAGCCCGCCAGCGCCATCCAGCCGGGCAGCCACGCGGTGGCGGCGAGCGCAAAGGCGCCGATGACGCCGCCCCAGGCCATGAAGCCGACACGCGTGAACGAGCGCATCAGCCACCCGAGAATGAGCGAGTAGATCAACCCGCCGACGCCGATGCCGGCGATGACGAAGCCGGCCTCGCGCGGTCCGCCGAGATGATTGCTCTCCAGGATTTCGGACACGTAGGGCGTGACGCCGAAGATCGCGATGGCCTCGAAGAACACGGTGCCGAAGCAGAGCCAGCTTTTCGGATTGGCGAACACCGCGCCGTAGCGGCGGAACGCGCTGCCGACGCCGAACGCCTGCGAGAAGACCTTTTGCGGTTCCTGCAGCTTCCATAGCGCACCGACCGCGGCCGTGAAGGTGATGCAGGCGGCCAGCAGGAAAAAGCCGCGCCAGCCGACCGTGACGGCGAGCATGCCCGACAGCGTCGAGGCGAAGATCTGGCCGATCAACGTGACGGCGAGAAAGCGCGCGATGGCGACCTGCCGCTGCTCGGGCGGAAACTTGTCGCCAATCAGCGCCATCGCGACCGGCATGGTGCCGCCGCCCGCGAGCCCGCCGATGAAGCGCATGGTCAGCATGGATTCGAAGTTCGGCGCAAAGGCGCCGATCACCAGTGTCGCGGTGAGCACGAAAAGGCAGATGGCGAGCAGCCGCCCCTTGCCGAACACGTCGCCGATGGGACCGAGCACCGGCTGGCCGAGTGCGAAGGGCAGGGCGTAAGCCGAGGACACCAGCGCGGCCGTGGCGACCGGCACTGAGAAGTCGCGTGCGAGGGAGGTCACCAGAGGGTCCATCGAGCGATAGGCGACAGAGCTGGCGAGCCCGCAGAGGCTGATCAGAAACAGAAGCATGGTGACTGGCTAGGACATGTGGCGACGCGTGTCCATGGTTGGTGCGTCATTGCGAGCGGAGCGAAGCAATCCAGGCACGAATGGAGGGGCGAAGACCTCAACCGTCGAAAGAGCCTCGGCAAAAGCCTCATGCGTGGCTTCTGGATTGCTTCGCTTCGCTCGCAATGACGGCGCTACGCCGCAAACCCCTCGAAAATCATCTGGTCCGCATACGCCCCCGCACGCGCCACGTCGCCCGGCGTGCGCACGGTCCAGGTCATTACTGGCACGCCGTAGGCGCGGCAGAGCGAGGCTGTCGCGTGCGGCAGGTCGGCCACGCGCCAGGAGAGGAAGTCCGGCCGGGTCGTGCTCCAATGCGTCAGCGCCGACATATTGCGGCGCTGCTCGTCGGTGAGCATCGGCCAGTCGTCGCCCTGGTATGTCGCTTCGGCGACGATGCCGAGCGGCACATGACCAATGCCGAATGCGTCGGCGTCGCGACGAAGATAGGCGATGATGTCGGGATCGAAACTCTTCAGTGCGATCGGCCCCGCGTAGGATGCGACGATCTGCGCCGTCCGGGCGGCGAGACGCAGGTCGCCATCGAAACCGCTCTTGATCTCGCAGATCACAGGCGTCGCGCCCTCGATCGTCGCCAGCCAGTCCGGCAGCGACGCAATGGTGTCGGCGCCGTCGCTCAGTCCGATGCGCGCCAGTTCCTGCGCGCTTCTCGCATCGACGCGTCCCGTGGCGCCCGTCAGCCGGTCGAGTTCGTCATCGTGAAACACCATGGCCTCACCATCGCACGAGATCTGCACGTCGCATTCGATGGCATAGCCGCGCGCGATCGCCGCTCTGGCGGCCGTGACGGAATTCTCGATCCGCCCCGCAGCGCGGTCATGAAAGCCGCGATGCGCGATCGGGCGCGCGACGAGCCATGGTTCGGCAGGCATTCACTTCACCTCGAACATGGCCTCGACCTCGACGGCGGCGTCGAGCGGCAGTTCAGCCACGCCGACGGCCAGGCGCGCATGGCGGCCGGCGTCGCCGAACACCGCGACCATCAGGTCCGACGCGCCATTCACCACGGCGGAAATCGCGGTGAAGCCGGGCGAGGAATTGACGTATCCGCCGATCCTCACGCAGCGTTTCACGTCATTCAGCGAGCCGAGCGCGGCCCGCACCTGCGCCAACACGTTCAGCGCGCAAAGGCGCGCGGCCTCCTGGCCCGCCTCGTTGAACACGTCGCGGCCGAGCTTGCCCTTGTGGTCGCCGGAGATCGCGCCATCGAGCCCGAACGGGAGCTGGCCCGAGACGACCAGCAGGTGCCCGGTTCTCACGGCGGGTACGTAATTGGCGACCGCCAGCGGCGGGGAGGGGAGGACAAGGCCCAGATCCTGCAGTCTTTTCTCCGCATTCATCGAATATCCCCGTCGATCTCGCCGCAGCCCTGTGCAGGGGGCCTGTCGCACCCTATTTTTGCCATGGGTCGTCAGTCATGTCTCTGTCGATATAGACGGGCCAAACGCGGAGCAACGCTTTCATGAAAACCTCGAGCCTTCCGCTTCTTGCGCTGGCGCTCTCGCTCGGCGGCCCGGCGCTTGCGGCGGACTCGCCCGTGCCCTTCGCGGCGCATCGCGCGGTGTATGACCTGACGCTCGCCAAGAGCACCGGCGCCTCCGCGCCCGCCAGCGCGCGGGGCCGCATCGCCTTCGATTTTTCGGGCAGCGCCTGCGACGGCTTCGTCACCACGTTCCGGCAAGTCACCGAGATGCAGCCCAACGAGGGCGACAGCCGCACGTCGGACATGCGCTCGACAACCTGGGAGGATGGCCCGGCCAAGACCCTCCGGTTCAAGATCGAGACGCTCGTCAACGGTCGCGTCAGCGAGACCATCGACGGCACCGCGCAAAAGGCCGAAGACGGCGAGGCCCTGTCGATCGATCTGCGCGCCCCCAAGCGCGCCAAGCAGGACATCGCCACCGCGCCGCTGTTCCCGACAGAACAGGCCCGCCACCTCGTCGCCGCAGCGAAGGACGGCAAGCGGACCTATGAGGCGAAAGTGTTCGACGGGTCGGACGGCGGCATGAAGGTCTACGACACGCTGACCGTCATCGGCCCGCAGGCGACAGGCGCGCCGACCGATCCGGCGCTGCACGAGGGCGCCATGTCGGCCATGCCGCGCTGGCCCGTGGTGGTCAGCTATTTCGAGCAGAACAAGCCCGATGGCACACCGAATTACGTGCTCGCCTTCGACCTTTACGAGAACGGCGTGTCGGGAAATCTGCGCCTCGACTACGGCGACTTCGTCCTCGCCGGCACGATGAGCAAATTCGACCTGATGCCCGAGAAGGTCTGCAAATAAGGGCCGGGGGACATTTACTCATTCAAGCCCCGTCATTGCGAGCGCAGCGAGGCGATCCATCTTTGTTTCAGTCACGAGCGCCGAAAGATGGATCGCCACGTCGCTTCGCTCCTCGCGATGACGAGGATCGACTTGCAGTAAGCTCAGCCCCGTCATTGCGAGCGCAGCGAAGCAATCCATCTTTGTTTCTGTCACGAGCGCCGAAAGATGGATCGCCACGTCGCTGCGCTCCTCGCGACGACGAGGATCGTCTTGCAGCAAGCTCAGCCCCGTCATTGCGAGCGCAGCGAAGCAATCCAGAGTCGCGCGTGAGGCCTGCGCTGTCGTGACATTTCACTCATGCCGATGACTCGGGCCTGGATTGCTTCGCTCTGCTCGCAATGACGGCGGAAAGGCTACTCGTCGCCCTCGAATGCAATGCCGCGCACCACTGCGGCGCCGCCGAACTTCGCCCGCAAATCGTCCATTGCTTTTTCGCGCGCCTTGTCGCGCGTGACCTGCGTGTCGGCGAGGTCGCCGTGATAGGCTTCCGTCGCATCCCCCAGCGCGCCGGCGCCGACGCCGATCAGGCGGAAGGCGGCCCCGTCGGCTTCCTTCTCCAGCAATTCGCGGGCGGCGGCGAACATGCGGCTGGCGAGTTGCGTCGGCTCGTTCAAGGTCCTTGCGCGCGTGCGACTTTTGAAGTCCGTCGTCTTCAGTTTGAGGGTGATCGTCGAACCCGCGAGCTCGCTCGCCTTCAGCCGCGCCGACACCTTTTCACACAATTGGTAGAGCGTGCGCGTCAGCGTCGCGACATCGCGCACGTCGGTGTTGAACGTCGTCTCCGACGATACGCTCTTGGTCTCGCGCTCGGGGCTGACGATGCGCACGTCGACGCCGCGCGCGAGCCGCCAGAGGCGCGATCCTTCGCTGCCGTAGCGGCGCATGAGGGCGTGCTCGTCGGCGCGTTGCAGATCTCCGATCAGGCGGTAGCCGTCGCCCGCCAGTTTCTCGCGCGTGACCGCGCCGACGCCCCAGATGAGACCGACCGGCTTGTCGCGCAGGAACTCGACGGCTTCCGCGCGCCCGATCACCGCATAGCCGCGCGGCTTGTCGATGTCGGACGCGATCTTCGCCAGAAACTTGCAGTACGACAGGCCGACCGACACGCTGATGCCGATGTCGCGCTCGACGTCGCGCGCAAAGCGGGCGAGCACGACATCGGCGGTCGCGCCGTGCAGGCGCTGCGTGCCGGTGAGGTCGAGGAAAGCTTCATCGATCGACAGCGGTTCGACCAATGGCGTGAGGTCGCGCATGCGGGCGCGCACCTGGCCGCCGACGTCCGCATATTTGTGCATGTCGGGACGGATCACGACGGCGTCGGGGCAGGCCTGCAACGCCTTGAACATCGGCATGGCCGAACGAACGCCAAAGGTGCGTGCGACATAGCAGCACGTCGAGACGACGCCGCGCACGCCGCCGCCGATGATGACCGGCTTGTCGCGCAGCTCCGGATTGTCCCGTTTTTCGACAGCGGCGTAAAAGGCGTCGCAATCTATATGCGCGATGGTGAGTTCAGTGCGTTCCGGATGGGCGACGATGCGCGGCGAGCCGCAGGCCCGGCAGCGACGGGCGGGGCCGGCGCTCTCGGCCAGACAGTCGCGACAGAGCACGCTGGGGGTCAAGCGCTGGTCCATGGCGAGGGGCCGGCGAGGATCTCGCGCGCGGCGGCGATCATTTCGGGCGGCTGGCCGAGATCTGTCGCGAAGGCGAGCAGGCTCGCCTCGTCGGCGCAGAGGTGGTCGAGCACGGCAGACAGAAAGCCGGGCTCCGAGGCGGCGGTGCGGATCGAGCCGTGGTCGATCCCCGTGAGGGCGAGAAAGCGATCGAGGCGCTCGGGATCGGCGGCCAGCCAGGCCAGCGCGTCGATGGCGATGGCGTTGGCCGAGTCGTGCGTGATCCGCATCGGCCGGGTCGCGAGCGGCGTTCGTGCGGCGGCGCTTGCGCGCAGCGCCGGTTTTGGGTGAGGTCGAAACGGGCGCTCGGTCATGAAGCTCTGGGGGCTCGGCGTTAAGGCTCAGCTGACGTTTTTTTGCGAGATTCTGAATTCATCAACACACGTGCGTAATATAGAACAAACAGGCCCCGCAGGCGGAGGCCCGGAAGAGCGGATGTCAAAGAAAGTTCTCATCGTCGAAGACAATGAGCTTAATATGAAGCTCTTCAACGATCTTTTGGAAGCCCATGGCTATGCCACCGTGCAGACGCGCAATGGGATGGAGGCGCTCGACCTTGCGCGCGCGCATCGCCCGGATCTGATTCTCATGGATATCCAGCTGCCGGAGGTGTCCGGCCTGCAGGTCACGCAGTGGATCAAGGACGACCCCGGCCTGCGCCACATCCCGGTGATCGCCATCACGGCCTTCGCCATGAAGGGCGACGAGGAGAAGATCCGGCAGGGCGGCTGCGAGGCCTACCTCTCGAAACCGATCTCGGTGGTCAAGTTTCTGGAAACAGTACGAAATTTCATTGGCGGCCAGGGCGCCTGAGCAAAGCGCTGCCGCAATTTCGACGTGTTGACTTGGTGTTGTCGATGTATGGCCGGAATCGACAGCCATTAACGCAATGTGTTTACGTAAACACGAGGGATAAGTCGTTCAGGTCGTCGCTCGCGATTGCAATTCGATCCGGGCCAGATAACTTCAAACGGGCGGGGGCGTGCCTCCGTCGACGCGCCGCAGGGCGCGGGAACCGAATACAGATACCCTACGGAGTGCTCAGGTCCGCCGCATCTCCTGGGTCCGTGGGGTCGGCCGGTTGGAAGCGGTAGGAGTGGCCTCCTCGAAATGCCGCTTCTGACCGGCCACCATTTCAAAGCCCCGGCTTCGCGCCGGGGCTTTTTTCGTTGCAGGATCAGGCGGCGTTGGCGTGGCGGATCAACGACAGCACAGCATCGGGGCTCACCGCGAGATGTCGCGCCGCAATTCCCGCAAGCTCGTCGAGGCGTTTTGGCCAGCCATCGCGACGGTATCCCAGAACGGTCACGCCGCAGGGTTCTTCGGTATCCAGCCGGAAATCAAGGTCAACGCCTTCGGGTGCACCTTCGCTCTCCACGGGTCCATCTTCGCCAAGCACGATGTAGAAAACGTCTGAACGTGCGTCGTAGTCGGCGCTCAGATCCAGTTGTCCGGTTTGAAAAGTGGCGAACACCATAGAAGCCTGCGCTTTCTGAGGTCTTTCATGTCTTTCCGGAAACCGACGCTGACAACGTGCGGCATCGGTGATCCGGTCGGGTCGACAAAAACGGCGAATGGACTCGAATTGGCGGACAAGATCTTGAAACTGAGGAAAGCAATATAGGCTGAATTGCTCGTGCCCTCAATAATGACGGAGGGGTCCGCCAAGGTGCGAATGGTCCGGCCGGGACCATCTCGTTCGCGAGCTTGCATCTTCACGCGCCAGGAATCCTCGTAGCAGGCTACAGAGGCAAGGTCGGCAAAAGGCGTCTCGACCTGAAAAAGAAAAACACGTGCGGCGTTCACGCACCCAACCTGAAAAGAAAACCTCAAATCAGGCTCAGCTTACGCTGTGTCCGTGGCATTCGCCACCAAAGAAAAAGCCGCCCGGAGGCGGCTCGTTCTCGATCGGAAGGGGAAGACCTTACTTGATCTTCGTTTCCTTGAAGTCGACGTGCTTGCGCACGACGGGATCGTACTTCTTGAAGGTGAACTTCTCCGTCTTCGTACGGGCGTTCTTGGACGTCACGTAGAAGAAGCCGGTGTCGGCCGTGGACAGGAGCTTGATCTTGATATTGGCGGCCTTGGCCATGGTCTCATCTTCCTGAAAAGCCCAGCCAGGGCCGGGAAAAAAGGGTGTGTGACAGGCGGAGGGGCCACCGGTCGAATTGGCGCGCACCTTACGGATCGCGCAGGGGATGTCAAGGTTTTGGGGCGGTCTAGAGCAGGTCGCGCCGCCACTGCCCGCGGCGGTCGCTGTAGACTGGGACGGGCAGCATCGGGCTCATGCCGGCCTCGATTCGCGCCTGCAGCTCGGAGATGATCGTCCGCGTGATGCCCGGCATCTCGATCGACGCCGCCTTGGAGAGCGGCAGCCAGACGAGATCGACGAGTTCCTGGTCGGGACCCGTCATGCCATCCACCGTATCGACGACGGCATCCACGCCAACGGCGAAAAACGCAGTGTCGAACCGGCGCGCTCGGCGCGGGGGCGTGATAGCCCGCGCGATGAGGTGCAGCCTGTCCAGCTCCGGGTAGCAGCCATGGCCCGCATAGGCGCTCCAGGCGCCCTCAGGCGCCCCTTCGGGCGCGCCATAGTCGCGCGAGCCGATCAACAGGCCCGTTTCCTCGAAGGTCTCGCGGATGGCCGCGAGCGCCAGCGCACGGGCGCTGCCGGGCGAGGGGCGCTGGACGCGGCTCATGAGCCGCATCTCGACGGCTTCATGCAGTGCGCCGGCGACGTTCATGCGTCGGTCGCCGGGCTCGATCCGCCCGCCGGGGAAGACATAAAGCCCCGGCATGAAAACGAGATTCGGGTTCCGCCGGCCCATCAGCACGCGCGGCTCGGCGCCAGAATCGTCGATGACGATCATGGTCGCGGCCGGCGCAGGCCGGATGTAGGGCAGGTCGCTTTCGCCGGGCGCGGATTTCTGGCCTGCAAGACCAGCGACAGGCGCAGTGGACGTGTCGGTCACTCTGCTTTCGCCGGATCGGACGGCTTCGGCGGCACGGTCTCGAAGCCGTGCATGCGCAGCGCCCACTGGTAGGCGACGAGCGCGCCCTTGAACTTCGGCAGGAGCCAGAAGGTCAGCGCAAGCGTCAGCGTTGGCCAGAGCAGCACGTGAATCCAGATGTCGAGCGCATCGTTGCGCTCCTCGACCCAGAGCATGCCGGCGCCGATGATGTGGGCGACAACCAGAATGGTGAAATAGGGCGGGGCGTCATCGGCGCGATGATGATGCAGCTCCTCGCCGCAGCATGGGCAGCAATCGTTCACCTTGAGAAAGGCGCGAAAGATCTTGCCTTCGCCACACGCCGGGC
>JAQGKM010000261.1 GCA_028290125.1 Hyphomicrobiales bacterium
ACACGATGGCGAAATCGCCATGCCGGCGCGCGAACTCCTGGAAGGAATGCCCGGCCTCGCGCGGCCACAGCGGAAACGACACCCGCGTGACGATCTCGTCGAAGCCGATGGAGGGCGTCATGTAGCCAATCGGGAATTCCGCGAAAGGAATCTCGCGTGCGCCGTTCGGGCCGATCACGTCGACGATCGCGTCCAGCGCGCAGGCCAGCGTCGGCAGTTCGGCTGCGGGGTCGAGATGGCAGATCGATCCCCCCACCGTGCCGCGATTGCGCGTCTGGCGATGGCCGACATGATGCAGCGCCTCGATGAGGATCGGACAGGCCTGCGCGACTTCCGCGCTGAACTCGATGTCGCGCTGGCGCGTCATGGCGCCGATCTCGACCCGCTCGTCCGTGATGCGCACGCCCGAAAGTTCGGCGACGCGGTTCAGGTCGATCACGTGGTCCGGCAACACGAAACGCATGTTGAGCATCGGCATGAGGGATTGCCCTCCCGCCAGCGGCTTCGCATTATCCAAAGTCGCAAGCAGTTCGACAGCCTGCTGCAATGTCGCCGGATCGTGGTAGCTGAACGGCGGCGGCTTCATCTGGCGCTCATCCTCGCATTCGCGCCGAGACGCGGAGCTTGCAATCGATTTTCTGGATTTACGCCAGAAATGGGACGTCCGCAAGTGCGACGCGCCAGCGCGCAAAGCTTGCGCAGCCTGCGCAAACTTGCGCCATCGTACTTAGAAACCTTTGCAAATCAGCAATCTAGGAGATTGCAATCAAAGCCGCAGCGATCCGTTGACGGAGGCTTGCAGGCGTGATCCAATTTTGGCACAAAGGCCCCTACAGGCGCCACTTTCATCGGGAGATGTGTGAATGAGTTCGGAGAAAATCACGGCGCGCGGGCAGGATCTGCGCTCCTGGATCGCGGCGATGCAGGAAGCGGGCGAACTCGTCACCGTGAAGGGCGCAGATCGCGAGAGCGAAATCGGCGGCGTCGTCGATATCGCCATGCGCAAGATGGGCCGCCCCTCCGTGCTGTTCGAGGACATCCCGGGCTACGATCCAGGCATGCGCGTGCTCGGCAACCTGTTCACCTCCGTGAAGCGCATCGCGCTTACCGTGGGTCTCCCGGCCGACACCAAGGAAGTCGATCTTGTCCGCTTCTGGCGCGACTACATGCGCAACGCCCCGACGCTGCCCACGAAGGAAGTCAACGCCGGCGCGTTGCTCGAGAACACGTTCACGGGCGACGACATCGACATCATGAAGATCCCTGCGCCACGCTGGCACGAGCAGGATGGCGGCCATTACATCGGCACCGGCTGCATGGTCATCATGAAGGACCGCGACTCCGGCTGGATCAATTACGGCGCCTATCGCATCCAGCAGCACGACAAGCGCACCGCATCGGTGAAGATCTCCAAGGGCAAGCACGGCGACATACTGATGCGTCGTTATCACGATCGCGGCGAGCCCTGCCCAATCGCCGTGGTGGCTGGCGTGCATCCCGGCCTGTTCGCGGTCGCGGGTCTCGAGATCCCTTACGGCAAGAACGAGTTTGAAGCGGCGGGCGGCCTGCTCGGCGAGTCCATCCGCACCATCAACGGGCCGAAGACCGGCTTGCCGATTCCCGCCGAAGCGGAAATCGCCTTCGAGGGCTTTGTGTATCCCGACGACCAGATCGATGAAGGCCCGCTCGGCGAGTGGACCGGCTATTACGCCGGCGGCAAGAAGATGGAGCCGGCGATCCGGATCGAGACCTTCTGGCATCGCGACAATCCGATCCTCACGGGCGCGATCCCCGGCATTCCGCCCAATGACGACACCTTCTATCGCGGCACGGCGCGCGCGGGCGTCGTCTGGCACGAACTGGAAGCCGCCGGCGTGCCGGAGGTGAAGGGGGTCTGGTCGCATGAGGCCGGCGGCAGCCGCATGTGGCTCACCGTCGCCATCAAGCAGCAATATGCGGGTCATTCGAAACAGGCGGGCTACATCGCCTCGCAATGCCACGCGGGCGCCTACGCCAACCGTGTCGTCGTGGTGGTGGACGAGGACATCAATCCGGCCGACATGGACAAGGTCGTGTGGGCGATCTGCACGCGCTGCGATCCGAAGGACGACGTCGACATTCTCAAGCACTGCTGGAGCACGACGCTCGACCCGATGGCCTATCCCCCCGAGCGCCGCAACATGAACTCGCGCATGATCATCGACGCCTGCGTGCCGTGGAACCGCATGCACGAATGGCCCGACACGGTCACCAACACGCCGCCGCTCGAAAAGCTGGTGCGCGACAAGTTCGGCGACATGCTCCCGAAGGACTGGTAGCGGCAGCTACGAGTCAGGCGACGAACGCTCCGCGTCGCCGATGCAAAGATGAACGCCCGCCCGGCCCCTCCCACGCGGAGCGGGACGGCGGGCGCGCGACCTGAGGCGCGGCAAATCTGCCGAGGGACAGCGCTCAAGAACCGTTTCGAACTCGCCCTCGCCGGATTGGGCGCGGCTCGCCCCCAAATTCCTGAGCTATAGCTGGACCGTTCCTCTCCGGCACTTTAATGTAGAGAATATTATTCTACATCGAGTCGCGATTCAATTCAGTCGTGCGCCCGGCTACATTGATTTTAAACATTGAAAGATAAACATGTTTTTCAAATCATGCCCGACGATTGAAGCGCGCGACGGGTTCTCGTCGCGGAACATTGCCGGCCATGCGGCACTGCGCCAAGCCCTGCTGGTCGGCACGATCCTCGGCGCAGGCGCGCTGGTCGTGGCGCCCCGGACGACACAGGCGGCGGACATCGTTCAGACGGTGACAACCCCTCGGACATCGCAATTACTCCTCGAGACCGGAGGGACCGACGCCATTTCGGTGACGACGAGCGGCAGCGGAACGTTCAGTGTTAGCAACAATCAGGCTCTCCTTCTGGTTACGCTGAATGGCGCCGCAACCGTCACAGCCAACACGGACATTGCTGGCGATTATGCGGCAGTCTATTTCACTCAGCGCGCTGACGGCACTGGGGCGAGCACACTTTCCGGGTCAGGAAATCTGTCCAGCTCCTACATGTACGGCAACACGATCGTCGCGAGTGGAACCGCGTCTTCGGTCACGTTGGGCGGAACCGGAACCACGACCGCCAACGGCGCTCAATCAGCCGCCATCATGACCAACATGTATGGACCGTCGACCGTCCTGATCAATCGCTCCGGCGCTCTTACCCAATTGGGGCAAGGCACCGGCATCTACGCGCATACCCAAGGCGGGTCGGTCACGATCGAATCGATTGGATCCATCGACTCGGAAGGCTTGGGCATCGATGCGGGTGGCAACAACGAAACCACCATCAACATCGGTGGCGCCGCCGGCCTGACTGGAGCCATCAAGACCGCGACCAGCGGCATCACCGCGAGCACTGGCGGCACGATCAACATCAAGACCGCAAGCGGCGGAACGCTGACCACTGGCGGCGCAGGCATCACCACCAACGCCGTGTCGAACGAAACAAACATCACCGTCGGAGCAGCCATCGAGTCGACGGGCGGAGACGCCGCCATCACTGCAACGTCCGAAGATGGAAAAATCACAGTCACCGCCAACGCCGCAGTCACCGGCGCGGCACGCGGCGTGAACGTTGAAAGCACGGGGCGTGGCGCAGTTCTCGTAACGGGTTCCGGGGCCATCAAAGGCGACCTCGGCATGTCAGCGTATTCGAGATTGGGAAATGTCGAAATCTCGGGAACGGGCGCTACGACCGCGCGCAGCGGTCATGCCATCTACGCTTCTGCAGCGACGGGCGATATCCTGATTACCCGCTCCGGCACAATCCTGGCTCAGGGGCAAGGTGGCGGTGCGGGCGTTTACGCGAGCACCGAGAGTAATGGCTCCATCACGATCAAGAACCTTGGGCAGGTAACCGCCACGGCCGGCAGCGGCATCTTTGCGGAAACCACTGGCTCCGTGGACATTGGCGGCTTGGGGGGTCTCGCAAACGCGGTGAGCGGAACGCAGGGCATCTCCGCGACCGGCGCCGGCGTTACGATCAAGACCACGGCTGGCGGCGAGGTGACGGGCACATCGAGCGCTATCGTGACCAATGCGGGCTATGGAGCGACGACGATCACTCTTGGGGCCGCAGTGGCTGGCGGCACAATCGGCCAAGAGGGCGGCTTTAGCGAAGGCGGCGTGTTCGCCCAGGCGTCAGGCTACGGCGCCATCACCATCACGAGTACGGCGGCGATCTCAACCCTCAGCAACAACGCTACGGGCATTATCGCCATTACGCAGGGCGGCGACATCGACATCGGCGGCGCGGCTGGCCTTTCGGGCGCCGTGAGCGGGGCGACCGGAATCTATGCAGAAACCATTAACACAGGCGCGATCACGATAAAGACGGTCAGCGGCGGCACGGTGACCGGCACGGGCTTTATGGGCCTTGAAGCTTACACCGTTAATGGGGCCCTCACCCTCGACGTCGGCGACGTCGTGAGAGGCGGAAGCTACGGCATCTTTGCTCGATCCACAGGCTCCGGCGATATCACCATCAAGAGCACGGCCCGGATCGCAGGTGTTCAAACATCAATTTCGAGCGGCGTCGTCACCGAACAGACCACATCGGGATACGGCATTTATGCGATTACCGCCACCAGCTCTGTCAACATCGGCGGCACGGCGGGCCTTTCCGGAGCCGTGAGCGGCGAGACCGGAATTTATGCGAACACCAGTGGCGCAGGCGCGATCGCGATCAAGACGGTCAGCGGCGGCAAGGTGACGGGCACGGGCAACATAGGCCTTGAAGCCTATACCTTTGACGGCGCCCTCACCCTCGACGTCGGCGATGTCGTGAGAGGCGGAAACTACGGCATCTTTGCTCAATCCACAGGCTCCGGCGATATCACCATCAAGAGCACGTCCCGGTTCGCAGGAGTTAAAACATCAATGTCGAGCGGCGTCGTCACCGAACAGGCCACCTCGGGATAAGTCATTTATGCGAATACCGACACCAGCTCTGACA
>JAQGKM010000265.1 GCA_028290125.1 Hyphomicrobiales bacterium
GACCTGACGACGGCATGAGGCGGCTTCGCACAGCATGGTGAGGCGTCCGAAGCGCGCATGCTCGATCCTCCGCCGCTCGTCGTCGATCTGCTTTTCGTCGATCTGCCTGCGGCGCAGCGCCATGTCCTCGACGCCATAGAGCGTCAGGGTCGCGGCGGGCAGGCCGTCGCGGCCCGCACGGCCGATCTCCTGATAGTAGGATTCGACGCTGCCGGGCATGTCGGCATGAACGACGAAACGCACGTCGGGCTTGTTGATGCCCATGCCGAACGCCACCGTCGCGGCGACGACGACATCGTCTTCCTGCAGGAAGCGATCCTGATTGCGCGCGCGCACGTTGGCGTCCATGCCGGCGTGGTAGGCGACGGCCGGAAAGCCGCTTTCCTCCAGCCACGCAGCGATCTTTTCGGTTCTGGCGCGCGACGCGCAATAGATGATTCCCGCCTGCCCGCGATGCGCATTGAGAAAGGCGCCGATCTGTTTCAGCGGCTGGTCCTTGGGCGCAAAACGCAGATCGATGTTCGGCCGGTCGAAGGAATGCAGGAACGTCTTGGGCGGTCGATCGAACAGGCGCTCGGAAATGTCGTCGCGCGTGTTCTTGTCCGCCGTCGCCGTGAAGGCGATCACCTGCGCGGCGCCGATCGCGTCGACGGCTGCGCGGATCTGCCGGTATTCCGGCCGGAAGTCATGGCCCCATTCCGACACGCAATGCGCCTCGTCGATGGCGATGCGCTTCACGCCCGCGCGCGCCAGCGCCTGGTGCAGGCCATCCATGGCGAGACGTTCGGGGGACAGGAACAAGAGCCGCATCGTGCGGTCGCGCAGGCCCGACCAGACGGCGTCATTTTCCTGCGGATCGTTGGACGAATTCAACGAGCCGGCGGAAACGCCCAGCGCGCGCAATTGCTGCACCTGATCGCGCATCAACGCGATCAACGGCGATACGACAAGCGTGAGACCCTCGTCGACCAGCGCCGGCAGTTGGTAACACATCGACTTGCCGGAGCCGGTCGGCATCACGGCCATCACTGGACCGCCATCCAGCACGGCGCCGATGACTTCCGCCTGACCGGGACGAAAATCGTCATAGCCGAAAACCGATTTCAGCAGCGCGTAGGCTTTTTGCGGAAGCTCTGTCATGTGAAACGTCGGTCCTGAAAATTTATCCCGAACATCAGAAGGGCTCAACGTGGCCGGGCGTCACGCGCAGCATGGATGCGCGTGCGCCGAGGTCGGCGAAGGCGAGAGGATCGGCGCCGGTCATCCAGACCTGCGCGCCGAGATCGGCCAGCGAGTCGAACAGCGCGCCACGGCGCAGCGGATCGAAATGCGCGGCGATTTCATCGAGCAGAACCAGCGGCACGAGACCGCTCATCGACGCGACAAGACGCGCATGCGCGAGCACGAGGCCGACCAGCAGTGCTTTCTGCTCGCCGGTCGATGACCGCGCCGCATCGGCGTTTTTCGGCCCATGGCGCACGACGAGATCGCTCGCCTGCGGGCCGACCAACGTGCGCCCGGCGGCAGCGTCGCGCGCGCGGCTTGCGCGCAGCATCGCGCGGTAGCGATCCTCGACTTCGAGCGCCGGCATGTCGGGGATGATCGCTTCGAGTTCGCCGGCAAGCGCGAGATCCGCCCACGGAAAGGGCGAACTGGCGTCGCGCCCGGATTCGATCAGCGCAGCCAGATGCGCCACCGTTTCGCTGCGCGCTGTCGCGACGGCAACCGCGATGCCGGCGATTTCGCGTTCTGCTGCATCGAGCCAGATCGCGTCGGCGTAGCGATCCTCCAGCAAACGATTGCGGTTGCGCAGCGCGCGCTCGAGCGCGGTGACGCGCGGGCCATGTTCGGCGTCGACCGCCAGCACGAGGCGATCGAGAAAGCGACGGCGGTCGCCGGCGGGGCCTGTGAACAGCCCGTCCATCGACGGCGTCAGCCACACCACGCGCACATGATCGGCGAAGGCGCGCGCCGAGCCGACCGGCGCGCGGTCGATGCGGCACTTGCGCGACTGGGGCTGCGTGGAATCCGCATTGTCGCGGCCCGCGCCCAATTGCACGCGATGATCTTCGTCTTCAAGTTCGACCGACACCGCCCAGCCGCCGCGGCCGCCCTCGCGCGCGCAATCGGCGAGGTCGGCGCGTCGCAGGCCGCGGCCCGGCGTCAGCAGCGAGATGGCTTCGAGAATGTTGGTCTTGCCCGCGCCGTTCTCGCCCACCAGCACGACGAGATCGCCAGCGACCGTGAGGTCGAGCGCGTCATAGGAGCGGAAATCGGCGAGCGACAACCGCCGCACTTTCGGGCGGCGTATGGAAGCATTTCCTGCAAACAAGCTCATCCGCCACACGCATCCTGCGCCCGGATGGTCCCGGGCCGAGGCTCCGCCTGCGTCCTCACACGCGCATCGGCATCAGGACATAGAGCGCCGCCGCGCCGTCACGATCCTGAATGAGCGTCGGCGAACCCGGATCGGCGAGCCGGAACAGCGCCGTGTCGGAATCGAGCTGGCTCGTGATGTCGAGCAGGTAGCGGGCGTTGAAGCCAATGTCGAGCGCGCCCGAATCGTAGTCGACCTCGAGCTCTTCCATCGCCGATCCGGAATCCGGATTGGTGACGGACAGCGTCAGCCGCCCGTCGGCGAGCGAAAGCTTCACCGCGCGGCCGCGCTCCGACGAAATCGTCGAGACACGATCGACGGCGGCGGCAAACGGCGCGCATTCGATGACCAGTCGCTTGTCGTTGTTGGCGGGAATGACGCGCGCATAGTCCGGGAAAGTGCCGTCGATCAGCTTTGAGGTCAGCACGACGTCGCCGAAGGTGAAGCGGATCTTCGTGGTCGACAGTTCGATCGCGACTTCGGCGTTCACGTCGTCCACGAGCTTCTGGACTTCGGCCACAGCCTTGCGCGGCACGATCACCCCGGGCATGCCGGCCGAGCCGGACGGGGCGGGAATCTCCACGCGCGCAAGACGATGCCCGTCGGTCGCGACGGCGCGCAGCATAACGTGGCCGTCGACCTCGGTCGTATGCACGTAGATGCCGTTGAGATAATAGCGCGTCTCTTCGGTCGAGATCGCGAACTGCGTCTTGTCGATCAGCTTTTTCAGGTCGCCGGCCGGGAGCGAGAAGCGATGCGAGAGTTCGCCGGCGTTGAGATCCGGAAAATCGCTCTCCGGCAGGGACTGCAGATTGAAGCGCGAACGACCCGAGCGCAGCAGAAGCTGGCCGGCCTCCCCGGTCATTTCCAGCGACACCTGCGCGCCGTCGGGCAGCTTGCGGACAATGTCGTAGAGAACGTGGGCGGGCAGCGTGGTGGCGCCGGCCTGGCCGACGTCGGCTGCAAGGCTTTCGGTGACTTCGAGATCGAGGTCGGTCGCCTTGAGCTGAAGGCGCCCGTTGGCGGCCTGCAACAGGACGTTGGCGAGGATCGGGATGGTGTTGCGACGTTCGACGACGCGGTGCACGTGGCCCAGCGACTTGAGAAGCGCCGCTCTTTCGAGAGTGACTTTCATGGACCCCGACCCATCCTCAGAACATGCCGCAACCGGCCGCACGGGCCGGGGCGCGACTTTGACGCGCTGCACGCAATAGAGCAAGGCCCCAGCAAGCGCCGTCCGGACAGTCCCCAGTTTTCTGGACTTGCCTCTCGCGGAAGCCCGCTCTGCAAACCGGTCGCTCAGGCTTAACCGGACCTTAATCGCCGACAATTTAATCTTCAAAAAACGCCGTTGTCCAACCTCTTGGATAGAGGACGCGGCTCACGGCGGAGCGGCCCGATGGGAGCCAGGCGGCGCGAACCCGGCATGTCACGCAGCCGCGACAGCGGCGGCGAGGCGCTGCGTGTCGGCCCGGAAGACCGCATTACTGGCGGCCGCAAGCGCGGCTCGCGCGAACGTATCGAACCCGACATGACATCCGCGCGAGTCGAGCGCGACGACGAGGACAGGCCCATGCCACGCGGACGGGGAAAAACCGACCCGGACGACCAAGACGAGGCTCCGCGCCGCGGCTCCGGGCGCCGCAAGGCGCCGCGTCGGTCGATCCTTGGCGGCATGGTTTACGCGATCTGCGTCTGCGGCGTGTGGGTGCTGGTCGCGGTCGGCGGGATCATCGCCTGGCACGCTTCGCAATTGCCGCCGATCGACAAGCTGACCGTTCCCAAGCGTCCGCCCAACATCGCCATCACGGGCGACGACGGACGCCTGCTCGCCAATCGCGGCGATACCGGCGGCGCGGCGATCAGCCTGCGCGAGTTGCCGGCCTATGTGCCAAAGGCGTTCATCGCCATCGAGGACAGGCGCTTCTATCACCATTGGGGCATCGATCCCGTCGGCGTGACGCGCGCGCTGGTGCGCAACACGAGCGGGCGCGGGAACATGCAGGGCGGCTCGACGCTGACCCAACAGCTCGCCAAGAACCTGTTCCTGACGCAGGAACGGACCATGTCGCGAAAGGTGCAGGAGGCCATCCTCGCCTTCTGGCTGGAACGTAAATTCTCGAAGGACCAGATCCTCGAACTTTATCTGAACCGGGTTTACTTCGGCTCGGGCGCCTATGGCGTCGAAGCTGCGGCGCGCAAGTATTTCGGACACGGCGCGCGCGAGACGACGCTTCCGGAAGCCGCGATGCTGGCTGGCCTGATGAAAGCGCCGACGAAGCTCGCGCCCAATCGCAACCCCGCAGCGGCCGCCGATCGCGCGTCGCAGGTCATCACCGCGATGGCGCAGGAGGGCATGATCACCGACCGCATGGCCGCGCTGGCGATCATGCAGCCCGCGACCGTGTCGCGCGAGACGGCAGGCTCAATCAATTACGCGGCCGATTTCGTGATGGATGTGCTCGACGAAACCGTCGGGGCGATCGACGAAGATATCGTCGTCAGCACGACGCTCAGCTCGGAGAAGCAGGCGGCCGCCGAAAAGGCGCTGACGGACGAACTCGACAAATCAGGCAAGCGTTTTGGCGTGACGCAAGGCGCGCTCGTGTCGCTCGACCCGAACGGCCAAATCAAGGCGCTGGTTGGCGGACGCAATTACACGGAAAGCCAGTTCAACCGCGCGGTGTCGGCGCGGCGGCAGCCGGGATCGGCGTTCAAGCCCTTCGTCTATCTGACAGCCCTCGAACGCGGCATGACGCCCGAAACGATCCGCGACGATGCGCCGATCAACGTTCGTGGATGGCAGCCCGAGAATTCGTCCCAAGACTATCAGGGTCAGGTGACGCTGAAGCGCGCCCTCGCCATGTCGCTCAACACGGTGGCGGTGCGTCTCGGACTGGAAGTCACACCGAAAGCGGTCGTCGCGACCGCGCATCGCCTTGGCGTCTCGTCCGAGCTGCAAGCCAATGCGTCCATCGCGCTTGGGACGTCGGAAGTGAGCCCGCTCGAACTCGTGTCCGCCTATGCGCCTTTTGCGAATGGCGGCATTCGCGTCCAGCCGCACATCATCACGCGCGTGCGCACCGCCAGAGGCAAGTTGCTGTATCAGCGCAAGGGCGCGAGCTTCGGTCGCGTGATCGACATTGCGCAAGTCGGCATGATGAACGCCATGCTGCAGGAAACGCTGTCCATCGGCACGGCGCGGCACGCCGAACTCCCCGGCTGGCAGGCAGCGGGCAAAACCGGCACGTCGCAGGATTATCGCGACGCCTGGTTCGTCGGTTACACGAGCCAGCTCGTCACCGGCGTGTGGCTTGGCAACGACGACAATTCGCCGACGAAGAAAACGTCGGGCGGCAATCTGCCGGTGAACATCTGGAGCAAGTACATGCGCGCCGCGCTGCAGGGCGCCGCGCCGACGCCGCTGCCGGGCGTCAGCCGCGGCGTCGATCCCGCCATCATGCTGCCGCCGGCGGAGGTTGGCGCAACGGGGCCACAGGCGAGACGCGACGCCATCGGCGACATGATCGCGCCGACGCGCGAGCGCAATTTCTTCGAACGGCTGTTCGGGGGATAAAAAAAATCTCCCGCAAAATGCGGGAGATCTTGTCGTCAGTGGACGCTTACGGTCTGCAGGTCGTTCTGCCACGCATTGGCGACGGCGGCGTCGCGCGTATCCGTCAGAACGATCGGCGTGCCGTTGGCGCTGAGCAGCGCGAAGAGCTGAAGGCCGGGTTCGATTTCCGGAGCCTGCGGGAACAGGCGCGCAACGTCTTCGGAGCGCATTTCCTTCACGTAAGCGATCGCGCCGTCGCCCAGGTGGGCAAGCTGCTCGGTGGTGAGCGGCGCGCGCGTGGCGGTTTTTTCGACGATCATGGCTTTCTCCTTTCGCGGTTCGGATGAACCCGCATTCTTCGCGAGGACGTGTCAGTCCCTCACGGAGATTCCAATTTTCTTCACGATCCGCTCCGGCTCGGGTCTCGCAAGATCCACGCAGAGCAGTCCATTCTTCAGGTCCGCGCCAAGCACTTCCATGCCTTCGGCGAGCAAGAACGCGCGCTGGAACTGACGGGCGGCGATCCCGCGGTGCAGATAGTGCCGTTCGGCGTCGTCTGTCTGGCGTCCGCGGATCAGGAGCTGTCTTTCCTCCAGCGTGATGTCGAGCTGGTCGGAGGTGAAGCCCGCCACCGCGAGGGTGATGCGCAAGCGCTCAGGTTCGGTTTCAGTGCGCTTGAGGCGCTCGATATTGTAGGGCGGATAGCCGTCCGACGTCGTCCGGGTGACCCTGTCGAGCGCGCGCTCGATGTCATCGAAGCCGAGCAGGAACGGCGAATTCAGATTCGGAACACGTGTCATGACGAAGCCCTTCAGGCGCCTCGGAAACACAGGCCCTTGCGGCGCCTGCCTCACCGATATGGGGGCGCGCGCAGACTGTTCAAGAGCGGACGATCCCACTCTGAACTGACCGTGATTTCAGAGATGCCGACGTGAGCTAGAGCATGCTCGGCAGGACGCGGTCTGGCGGACGGTGTCCATCCATGAAGGTCTTCACGTTGATGATGACCTTCTCGCCCATGTCGATCCGGCCTTCGTGCGTGGCCGATCCCATGTGGGGCAGAAGCGTCACCTTGCCGGCCTTCACCAGCTTGACGAGCTTGGGCGAAACCGCCGGTTCGTGCTCGAAGACATCGAGCCCGGCGCCGGAAATCTCCCCTGCCTCGAGCATGCGCGCGAGCGCGTTCTCGTCGATGATCTCGCCGCGCGCCGTGTTCACCACGATGGCGTGCGGGCGCAGGCATTTCAGACGGCGCGCAGACAGCAGATGATAGGTCGCGGGCGTGTGCGGGCAATTGACCGACACGATGTCCATGCGGGCCAGCATCTGGTCGAGCGACTCCCAATAGGTCGCCGACAGCGATTCCTCGAGCGCCGACGAGACCCGGCGACGGTTGTGGTAGTGGATCGACAGGCCAAAGGCGGCGGCGCGGCGCGCGACGGCCTGGCCGATGCGGCCCATGCCAACGATGCCGAGGCGCTTGCCGGTGATGCGGCGGCCAAGCATCCAGGTCGGCGACCAGCCCTCCCATTCGCCCGACGGGATGACGGACGCGCCCTCGACCAGACGGCGCGCGACGGCGAGAATCAGCGCCATCGTCATGTCGGCCGTGTCTTCGGTCAGGACACCCGGCGTGTTGGTGACGGTAATGCCACGGCGCAGGGCCGCGGTGACGTCGATATTATCGACGCCGTTGCCGAAATTCGCGATCAGCTTCATCGAGTCGCCGGCCTGCGCGATCAATCCGGTGTCGATGCGGTCAGTGACGGTCGGCACGACGACGTCGGCGACGCGCAACGCCTCGGCGAGTTCAAGCTGCGACAGCGGCTTGTCGGTCATGTTCAGGCGCGTATCGAACAATTCGCACATGCGCGTCTCGACGACGTCGGGCAATTTGCGCGTCACGATCACCAAGGGCTTCTTCTTGGTCATGCGTCTGTCCCCGGACCTTCCTGAACCAATCGCCACATCGTCGACCGTGCGCGAGAGCATGGCCAATTTTGCTCGGTTTCACCATCCATTAACGACGTCGGCGCTTAAGTAATCTTGTCTCACCGACGTTGCGGGCAGGCCCGCAGGAGGGCCTCGGGCCTCTCTAGCAGATGGACCGGCAAAGACAAGAATCGCGGGCAAGCCCTGTCATTGGGCGCCTGCACTGGACGCCACATCTCTCCGGAGAAGGATTGAAATGAGCCAGGGTCGTCAGACTGCGTGCGGAAATTGTGAAAAACGCGCTTGCGGCGGCCACCTTCGGCTCATCGCGGGTCTGATCGCGCTGGTCTGCGCTCTGCTCCTCCCGCTCGTTTCCGGAACCGCGCAGGCGCAGACCGGAACCACCACGGGGTTGCGAATTCCCCGCTACGTCAGTCTAAAGTCTGACCGCGTGAACCTGCGCGAAGGTCCCTCAAAGGATCACCGCACGACATGGGTCTTCCAGCGCGCCGGTCTGCCTGTCGAGATCACTGCCGAATTTGAGAACTGGCGTCGAATCCGCGATTCGGAAGGGTCCGAAGGCTGGGTGCTGCAATCGCTTCTGTCAGGCAAGAAGACCGCGCTGGTGGCGCCGTGGCGGCGCGGCGAGGTGTTCCCGCTGTTTGGCAAAGCAGCCGAGACGTCGGATCGCGTCGCGAAGCTTCAGACCGGCGTTCAGGCCAGCGTGCGTAAATGCGATGCCGTCTGGTGCCGGATTTCGGGAGAGGGATACGACGGCTATATCCAGAAGACGCTGCTCTGGGGCGTCTATCCCGAGGACGTCTTCGAGTAGGTCAGTCCTTGCGGCGGAGCCGCACGACGACGTCCACGCTGGCGATTTCCATGCCTTCGAGCGCCTGCGGCACGCGGAGAATCTCGACGAGATCGTCGGGAATGTCGACCAGCTGGTTCGTGTCCTCGATCAGGAAGTGATGGTGCTTCGAGGTGTTGGTGTCGAAATACGTCTTCGACCCGTCGACCGCGATTTCCCGCAGGAGACCAGCCTGCGTGAACTGATGCAGCGTGTTGTAGACGGTCGCCAAGGAGATCGCGACGCGTGAACCGGTAGCCTCCTCGTAGAGACGCTCTGCCGTGACGTGCCGGTCGCCCTTGGCGAACAGCAGCCAGCCGAGCGCGACGCGCTGGCGGGTCGGGCGAAGCCCGGAGCGCCGAAGCTTTTCGCGCAGTTCGTGCACGGGGCAGCCCGCCATGGCGTCGCCGCCCGTTCTGGCGCGGGTCGCGACGGGCAAGGCCCGGTCGGTCGGCTTCAGGTCTGCGGTGCCTCGGGTCATGGATCTCTGCAGGTCGTGTCTCTGAAAGGCTGATGGGCCGCGCGCGCATCATGATATTCTGACAATATAGGAAATTGCCACGACCGGAGCAACGACTGATTGCGCCCCGATGGCTTCACTGGCTCCCTTCCGGCCTGCCAAGCCCTGTGCTAGAAGGCCGCGTTCGGGGCGTTTGCCCCGCAGACGATCACGAAAGGTACGAAATGGGCGATCGGCGCTCGAGCTTCGAATACGAAGACCTGCTGGCCTGCGGGCGCGGCGAATTGTTCGGACAGGGAAACGCCCAGCTTCCGCTCCCGCCCATGCTGATGTTCGACCGTATCGCCGAAATCTCGGAGACCGGCGGCGCCAACGGCAAGGGCGTGATCCGCGCCGAGCTGGAGGTGCGCCCCGATCTCTGGTTCTTCGCCTGCCATTTCCAGGGTGACCCTGTCATGCCGGGCTGCCTTGGCCTCGACGCGCTCTGGCAACTGGTGGGCTTCTACCTCGGCTGGCTCGGTTCGCCCGGCCGCGGCCGCGCGCTGGGCGTCGGAGAGGTGAAATTCGTCGATCAGGTGCTTCCTTCGGTCAAGAAGGTCGTCTACGGCGTCGACCTGAAGCGCGTGTTCCGCGGCAAGCTGGTGCTCGGCATCGCCGATGGCTGGCTTGAGGCGGACGGCAAGCGCATCTATGAGGCGAAGGATCTTCGCGTCGGCTTGTTCAAGCCCGAAACCGCCGCCTGAGTCTGTCGGGGCCGCACGCGCGGCCCCTCCACACATGCACGGGGCCGCTCGAGGCCTTAGCAGGAGAATACCATGAGACGCGTCGTCGTCACCGGCCTGGGCATCGTGTCCGCCATCGGCAACAACAAGCAGGAAGTGTTCACGTCGCTGCGCGACGCGAAGTCGGGCATTGTCCG
>JAQGKM010000275.1 GCA_028290125.1 Hyphomicrobiales bacterium
AACGGGGAAATGCTGCGCGGAACTGACGCTGCGCACGGCGACGGTTCGCACAGCCGCACCATGCGGCTCGGTTTCCGCGCCATGTCGGCCCCGCGCGCCGTGCACCGGCGAATCCTGCTGCGCAAAAGCGTCGGACGACGATTTGCCCTTCCCATCCGGATCGGGCGGAAGATCATGCAGGCCGCCAACCTTGCCGTGCTTTGGCGCAACGACAGGCGCGTCTGCGGCCACGTCACCCGCGAGATCGAGCGCGCCGTCGGCGGCCGGCGCGCGTGTCGCCTTCGTGTCTTCCGGCTCGGCGTCTTCGCTGCGAGCGGCCTTCGGCTGCATGTCGGGCAACATTTGCGCGAGCAGCGTATCGAGCGCGGCGGGTGCGACGGCTGCCGCCGTGGCGCCAGAGGCAGCCGGAATGACGCTCTCGTCTGTGGCCTCGTCCTTTTCAGGCGCGGCGACCGTTTCCTGGTCACGCATGGCGTCATCGAAGTCCGACGTCTCGCGAGCCCCACGCGCGGGCGCCTGCGCCGGCGCAGGCCGCGGAGCGGGTGGCTGGATGCGCATGTCGATCATCGGCGGCTCTCCTTCAGCAGGCTCGCCGTGGACTCGAGCGCCTGCGCGGCCGAGACCATGGCTCGCTCACCACGGTCGCCGATGTCTGCGGGATCGTCCCACTTGCGCGGCTCCGGCCAGCTGCGCGAGAGCTGGAAGGACGTCATCGTGGCTTTCAGCAGAGCCCGGTCTTCGACATTGAGCCGCGAAGGATCGAGCTTCTGAAGCGAGAGAAGATCGACCTCGTCGCCCCCGCTCGCAAGCCGCGCCGCCGCGCGATATAGGCGGGCGCGCGGCACATCGCAATTCGAATCGACGGGCGGCCGCATGACGACATCCGCGAAGGTCGCGGCGCTGCGCCAGGCGCCCTCGAGCAGGCTGGCGCGCGCGATGAGAATGGACAGCCGGCACCGCTCGTCGATGTCGAAGGATTCGAGGATCGGCTCAAGGTTCACGAGCTGATCGTCGGACGCGCGCGTGCCGATGCGCATGAATGTCTGGGCGAAGGTCTCGCGAAATTCCTGCGCATAAAGCGATGTCTTGAAGCGACGCGCATATTGGCGCGACAGCGACGCGAAGGTCGCGGCGTCCGATGTTTGGCCGACAAGCGAGATCTGACGACGCAGCGCAGTTTCCTCGATCAGCGAGCCGGGCGCGAGCAGTCGCGCGACGCCAAGATGCTCGATGGATTTCGCCAGGTCCTCGGACAGCACGAGGGCCGCGAGCACCAGCGAGATCTGTCCGCCCAGCACCGGCTCCATGTTGCGCGGCTCGACCTGCTTCAGAAGTTCGCGGGCTTCCGGAGCGCGACCCTCCGCAAAGGCCAGCGCGCCGCGCGCGAGATTGAGTTCGCTCTTGGCGAATGTCTGATAGCGCAGAATGCCCCGCATGGTGCGCGGAGAGCCGCCGCTCAGGAGCCAGATGATGGCGGCGCGCGCGTTGCGTGGATCGACCCAAAGCTCCTGCGGCGTCGCGGCGAATTGCTTGCCAATGTCGGCGAGCATCTTCGGCTGCTCCTCGCGCGCCTTCGCCTTCCCCTGCACGATCTGCGTCTGCAGCTCCTGCAAGGCACGGATCACCACATGCGGGTTGGGCATATCGGCCCTCGCCGGCGCCGCGCCTGCGAGCAGGCCGGCGACGAGAAGACAAGTCGCGAGCCTCCAGGCGCGCGTCACTTTGTGCGCCTCAGCAGGATTTCGATGCGGCGGTTTTCCGCAGCAAGCGGATCGCCCGTGTTGCGCAACGCGCGGTCAGCATGACCTTCCACACGCTCGATGCGCTTCTCATCGAGCTTGCCACGCATGAGCATATAGGCAGCCATCTGCGCGCGCGCGGACGACAGGCGCCAATTGTCATAGGCGCGCGACTTGTAGGCGCGACCGTCCGTATGCCCGCGGATGATGAAGCCCCCGGCCTGTGCGGACAGCAATTCCCCGATCTTCTCCATGGCGCGCACCACGCGCGGCTGCGGCTCGGCCGAGCCGATGGCGAACATGCCGAAATTGAAATCATCCGTGAGGCTGATCAGAATGCCGTCATCGACGACGCGAACGTCGAGTTTCGGGCCGTTCGCAAGCCCGCTCTCCTCCAGCACGCGCCCGATCGCCTGACGCAGGTTCGCGGCTTCGGCCATCGCCGACTGCGCGACAGCGCCAGCCTTGGCGTCTTTTGTATCCTTGGTGTCCTTTGCAGCGACAGCGGGCGCCTGCTCGGCGGCGCCGGGCTCCTGGCGCAAACGCTCCGAAACCGCCTGCGCATCCGCAGCGGCGCGCGCTTCTGCACGCGCGTCGCCCACCGCCGGTTTGACCGCGCGCGACTGGGCCGAGCCGGATGGCGGCGTGACAGGCGCCTTGGCTGCCGTTCTCACTGCGGGCTTGGCTTCAGGCGGCAACACCGGCGCCGGCGGCGCGAAAGGATCGCGGAAAGGCGCCGGGCCTTCGAACAAGATGTCGACTTCCGCCGACGCCGCGCGGCCATCCGCAGCGGAGGCTCCCGTCGCGCGCCCGGCAAGTTCGTCGAGTACGATGAACGGATCGCGCGCGGTGATCGGATCGACCGGGCCTGACGGCGACGCGCCGCCCGTCCCTTCGCTTGCGCCCTGCCCGCCATTGCCGGTGCCGCTGCCGGTCTGTCCTTCGGTTGACGGCGACGGCGGCGATTTGGCGTGAACCTTGTCGTCGCTCGACGCCGACGCGTCGAAATCGACCTCGCGCGGATCCTTCAAACCCTTGCGGGCTGCGGTCGTATCGGAAATGCGAATGGGATTGAAATAGCGGGCGACCGACGAGCGCGTTTCCTTGTTCGTCGAATTGACGATCCAGAGCACGAGGAAGAACGCCATCATCGCCGTCATGAAATCCGCGAAGGCGACTTTCCATGCGCCGCCGTGGGGATGCTCCTCATGCGCGTGACCGCGCTTGATGATGATCATCTCCATGTCGGGAATTTCGTGTTCCATGGCTTACGCTCCCTTGAAATGTTCGGAGCGCCAGGCGTCGAACCGGGTCTCGATCATGGTGGCGCCGCAACGGACCCACACTTCCGCACTGTCGTGCGCAACGAATTCCAGCGTGCCGAGCGAGGCGAGACGCGACTCGAGTCGACCGATCAGGTCGTCGGGCGCATGGATCGTGACCACGCCCGCCTTCCCGTCCCGCAATAGCGCGGCGACGCTCGCACAAAATTCAGAGACGGTTCGCTCGCGCATCACCTCGGAGGTGATCTGCGCCAGCACGCGCGTCGCGACCGTGCAGATCTCGCCTTGCAGGTAGGCGAGCGCCTTCTCGACGCCGACAGCAATGCGTTCGCTTTCCTCGCCCAGCCATTCGGCCCGCGCAGCCGCGACCGCATCGCGCAGCAAAACGTCATGATCGATGATTTCGGCCTGCGCCTGCGCGCGGCCGACCGCAAAGCCCGACTCGTAACCTTCCTGAAAATGGTGCTGGTCCCGCTCCGCCGGGTCGTCTTCCGCAGCCGCCGGCCACGGCTCGACGGATTCGACGACATGCAGTTCGGGACGCGGCGCTTCCTGGATCAAGGGATCGAGGCGTGCGATCTGCGGTCGCGGCGACCCGAAACTTTCCATCACGGGAAGGACACGGGCGAGGGACAAGGACTTCATGCAGGTTTCCCTTCACGCATCCAGGCGCGCAGCACCGCGACAGCCTGGTCTTCATTCAGTTGCACGAGATGTTCGAGACGACGCTGCGGCGAACGCGCGCTGCTGCGGGCCATGTCGTCGAGCATCGACTGCTCGGGCCAGGCCTCAGGCTCGGGTTCGCTCATCATGCCCGACAGCTGGAAATCCGACGCGCCGGACGTCGCATCCATATCGCCGAATGAGTTCTCCGACATCGGCAGCAACGGCTGCTCGTTCAGCGTCTGAAGCTGGTTCTCACCCTGCGCCGTCAACGC
>JAQGKM010000289.1 GCA_028290125.1 Hyphomicrobiales bacterium
GTCGAGACCAGATCGCCGCGGATCGTGCAGCACAGGCACCCCGACGTCATCACGATCATCTCGCCATCGGCCTTCTCGACCAGCAGATGGTCGAGGCCGATTTCGCCGAATTCGTTGATCAGGACGAGCGTGTCGGACAGGCCGGGGTCGCGCAGCAGGCGGTTGAGCAGCGTCGTCTTGCCGGCGCCGAGGAAACCGGTGAGCACGGAAACCGGGATCGGCGGCGGCGGCCGGCGCTGCAGCGGCGACGGATGCTCGGCGTCGTTCACTGCGCCTTTTCCTTCGCCTTGCTGGCGGTTTTCGCCGGCGCGGGCTTCTGGGCGGGTTCGTCCTTCTTGGCGGCGACGGCCTTCCTGGGCGCGGGCTTCTTCGTCGCCTCGGCCTTGGTGGCGAGATCGGCCTTCATTGCGGCCTTCATCTTGGCGTCCGCTTTTTCGCGGGCGGCATTCTTGACCTTGTCGTCCTTCAGCCGATTCGCGTCAGACGCGGCGTGAAGGCCCGCCTGTTTGGCGACCGCCTTGGCAGCCTTGCCGGCGGCGGGCTTGTCGGGCGTGCTCTTGACGGCGATCGCCCGCGAAGCGGTCGCGCCGATGCCCTGGTGGGGCGCATAGGCGGTGGCGTTGGGCGACGGCGTCGTTGGCGCAGGCGTGCTGCGCGCCATGGCGACCGGGCCAGTCCAGTCGGGCTTGCGTCCAACGAAGACCTCGATGGGCTCGAACACGGGACGCGGCCCGAGCACGAAGGGGCGCGCGGAGGCGCGTCCATCGCTGGCGAAAAAGGCGGCGGCGCTGTCGTCGGCGGCCGGCGCCGGCTGGACGACCGCCAGATCGTCTTCCTGCACGACTTTCTTGTTCCGGCCGCAAATGTCCTGCCGCATGTTCGGCGGCGGTCCCGCGATGTCGGGCAGCGCGTTGAGGTTGGCCTTGCGCAGAAAACCCGAGGCGCCGAAACCGAGATCGAACAGGCTCGCGGCCTTGACGGTGCGGGCGCGCGCATTCTGCGAGCCCATCACCACGACGACGATGTGGCGTCCGTTGCGCATGGCGCTGGCGACGACGTTGAAGCCCGACGGGCAGACGAAGCCGGTCTTCATGCCGTCGGCGCCGGGATAGCGGCCGAGCAGGCCGTTGTGCGTCGGGATCACGCGGTCGCCGAGCTTCAGGGCGCCGATGCCGTAGAGGCCGGCGGCTTCCGGAAAGTCGCTGTAGAGCGCGCGGGCGAGCAGCGCCATGTCGCGCGCCGAGCTGACGTGGTTGGCGTCGAACAGCCCGTTCGGATTGACGAAATGCGATTGCCGCATGCCGATCGCCGCTGCGGCGCGGTTCATCTCGACGGCGAAATCCTCGACCGATCCTGAAACGCCCTCGGCGATCATGATCGCCAGATCGTTCGCCGATTTGACCATCAGCATCTTCAGCGCATTGTCGAGCGTGACTTCGGTGCCGGGATTGAACCCCATCTTGGATGGCGCGGCGCGGGATGCGCGGGCCGAAACCACAAAGGGCGTGTCGAGCGAGAGCCGCCCGTCGCGCACGGCCTGCAGCGCGACGTAGACGGTCATCAGCTTGGTGAGCGAGGCGGGGTACCACGGCCGCGTGGCCTCTTCCTGCGCGATCACTTCACCGGTCACCAGATCGGCCACCAGCGACGGCGTCGCGGCCTGCGCGCTCCCGCCCGCCGCCAGAAGGGCGAGGGCGCCGACGAGGCCGCGAGAAAAGACTGACGTCATCCAAACCATCCGCATCGATCGATCCTGTGGGCATGCGACTGCCGTAAGCGCAGCGTCAGGCGCATCCGGCGCCTGCTTCGCTTCAACGCCCAAAGGTGCGCCAAACTTCTTTCGATATCCAGTTCGCTTGCGACATTTTCGTGGCTGACCGCGGCTTGGCTCATTCGCCGGGTCCGCGCGCCTCGATCGCCAGCGCATGGACGCCGTCCTTGAGCTCCGCCTCGACCAGCGCGTTGATGATGCGATGGCGCTCCAGCCGGCTCTTGCCCGCAAAGGCGCCAGACACCACCTTGATCCTGAAATGTGTCTCGCCCCGCGGCTCCACCCCGCCGGGGTGATGCATGTGACCGGCGTGCTGCGCGGACTCGTCGATGACCTCCAGCGACGTCGGTTTCAGGGCGGCTTCGATCTTCGCTGCGATTGCGGCCTTAACGCTGGCTTCGTTTTGCGGCATGATGTTGTCCCTGCTTCGCCGGCCCCTCGCGGGATCGGCTGCTTCCTAGCACATTGCCGCGCGGCGGCGCTTCTATCCTGATGTCCGGCTATCGTCCGGGCTGGACATGTTCGCCGCACGCACGACATCAACAACGAAGCGGATGCGAAGTCGTCGCATTCGCTCAGCGTCCATCAGCCGCGCCTCCTTGCCGGGGGCCAACCCAGATCAGTAATGTCCCCCGCATGGATTTGAACTCGCCGATTTTCAAGCGCATACGCGTCAAGCGTGAGCCCGAGCCGCGGCCCTCTGCGGCGAAGTGCGACCATCCGGGCTGCGAGATCGCCGGCGAGTTCCGCGCGCCCAAGGGACGGCTGCGCGAGGGGCAGTATTTCTGCTTCTGCCTCGACCACGTGAAGGAATACAACGCGTCCTACAATTACTTCCGGGGCATGACGGACGACGACGTCGCCAAGTACCAGAAGGAGGCGGTGGTCGGTCATCGTCCGACCTGGAACATGGGCGTCAACCGGGGCGGCAAGGGCCATCGCGAGGACGGCGTCGAGCCGGAGGGCTTCGTCGACCCGATGGGCATCTTCCGCAACCGCACCGGCGGGGCGGCGGACGCCCAGCCGCGGCGCCCGCGCTACGGACTGGCCGCCACGAAGGCCCTGAATACGCTCGGGCTCGATGAAACGGCTGATGCAGAAGCCATCAAGGCGCGCTACAAGGACTGGGTCAAAAAGCTTCACCCGGACGCCAATGGCGGCGACCGGTCGCTGGAAGATCGCCTGCGGGAGATCATCCAGGCTTATAAGGTTCTGAAATCGGCCAAGCTCGCCTGAGCAAGGTCTCTGCCGCGCGGAAGGCGACTTCCGGAGAGCGGCGCCCGGCCAGGGACTTCCGCGTCCCCAAGCCCAATCGTTGCCCCGCGCGCATCTCGTTCGCGGGTACGGAGGTATGATGCAAACGAAAGAGACGTCCACGGGCATGCCGGACACCACGGTTTCGGTGCGCAAGCTCTTCAACATCGACTCGGACATGGAAGTGCCGGCCTTTTCGGCGCCCAGCGAACACACGCCGGAGTTCGACAAGGATTACCTCTTCGATCGCGACACGACGCTCGCCATCATCGCCGGTTTCGCGCGCAACCGCCGCGTCATCGTCACCGGCTATCACGGCACCGGCAAATCGACGCACATCGAGCAGGTCGCCGCACGCCTCAACTGGCCGTCCGTCCGCATCAACCTCGACAGCCATGTTTCGCGTATCGACCTCATCGGCAAGGACGCGATCGTCCTGCAGGATGGCAAGCAGGTCACCGAGTTCCGCGACGGCATCCTGCCGTGGGCCTACCAGCGCAACGTCGCGCTGGTGTTCGACGAATATGACGCGGGCCGCCCCGACGTGATGTTCGTCATCCAGCGCATTCTCGAAGCCTCCGGTCGCCTCACGCTGCTCGACCAGAGCCGCGTCATTCGTCCGCACGCCGCCTTCCGCCTGTTCGCCACCGCCAACACGGTGGGCCTCGGCGACACGTCGGGCCTCTATCACGGCACGCAGCAGATCAACCAGGCGCAGATGGACCGCTGGTCCATCGTCACCACGCTGAACTACCTGCCGCACGACAAGGAAGTGGACATCGTCCTCGCCAAGTCGCCGCACTACAAGAAGGAAAAGGAAGGCCGCGACACCGTCAACAAGATGGTGCGCGTCGCCGATCTCACCCGCAACGCCTTCATGGCCGGCGACCTGTCGACCGTCATGAGCCCGCGCACGGTGATCACCTGGTCGGAAAACGCAGACATCTTCAAGGATGTCGGCTTCGCCTTCCGCCTGACCTTCCTGAACAAGTGCGACGAACTCGAGCGCACGCTGGTGGCTGAATTCTACCAGCGCTGCTTCGGGCAGGAATTGCCGGAGAGCGCGGCCAACGTCGTGATGTCCTGATCCCTGCGCGAGGAGGCCCGCGCATGCGCGGGCCTGTTTCGTTCGAGGGAAAGCAGGGAAGACAATTTGCATGACGACAAATCGCAAGCCGCCCACCAAAGCCGATGCGCCGCAGGAGCCTTTCAAGCGCGCTGTCGCCGCCTGCATGCGCGCCATGTCGGGCGCGAAGGAGCTTGAAGTCACCTTTGCGGCGGATCGGCCGTCGCTGATCGGCGGGGCCGAGGGCGCCAAGGCTCGCCTGCCCGAGCCGGCGCGCAAATTGTCGCCCCGCGAGGCCGCCATCGTGCGCGGCCATGCCGATTCCATGGCGCTGCGTCTCGCCTGTCATGATGCGCGCACGCACAAGAAGCTTCTGCCGCAGCAGCAGAATGCGCGCGCCGTCTTCGAGGCGGTGGAACAGGCGCGCGTCGAGGCCATCGGTTCGCGCCGCATGGAAGGCGTGGCGTCCAATCTCACCGCCATGCTCGACGACCGTTACCATCGCGGCACCTACGCCGAAGTCACCGACCGCGCCGATGCGCCGATGGAGGACGCCGTCGCCCTGATGGTGCGCGAGCGCCTGACCGGTCTCGCGCCGCCGAAATCCGCGCAGAAGATCGTCGATCTCTGGCGCCCGATCATCGAGAGCCGTGCCGGCGAGGAACTCGGGCGTCTCGACGCCTCGATCGAGAACCAGCTCGCCTTCGGACGCGCCATCCAGAAGATGCTCGCCAACCTCGACATGATCGACGAGGCCGCGGTCGACCAGAACGAGACGGGCGAAGACGACGGCGCCGATCAGGATCAGGACTCGCAGGAGCAGGAAGAGGGCGAGGCCGACGATCTCGAGGGATCGGGCGAAACCATGCAGATGGAGAAAGCCGACGACTCGTCCGACGACATGGAAGACGGCACCATGGACGCCTCCGAGGCGCCCACCGGCGAAATGCTCGACGAGGACGGCGAAGGCGAGGAAGAGGATTCGCGCGAAAGCCGCCGTCCGCCGACCTTCGGCGAAATCCAGCGCGGCCCCGACTACAAGGCCTATACGACGAAGTTCGACGAGATGGTGCTGGCCGAAGAGCTGTGCGATCCCGAAGAACTGGAGCGCCTGCGCGCCTATCTCGACAAGCAGCTGCAGC
The DNA here is from genome assembly GCA_028290125.1 of Hyphomicrobiales bacterium. GTDB lineage: Bacteria > Pseudomonadota > Alphaproteobacteria > Rhizobiales > Beijerinckiaceae > Terripilifer. Next base: position 5,234 of record JAQGKM010000289.1, read on the forward strand.
ACATGTCGGCGATCGTCGCACGTCTGGCGAACCGCCTGCAGCGCCGCCTGATGGCCCAGCAGAATCGCTCGTGGGAATTCGATCTCGAGGAAGGCGTGCTCGATCCCGCGCGCCTGACCCGCATCGTCATCGATCCGCAGCAGCCGCTGTCGTTCAAGCGCGAGAAGGACATGGACTTCCGCGACACGGT
>JAQGKM010000299.1 GCA_028290125.1 Hyphomicrobiales bacterium
CGCCGCACGGATACGTTCACGTCGGCGCGCAGGCTGCCTTCTTCCATGTTGCCGTCGCACGTGCCGAGGTAGCGCAGGATCGTGCGCAGCTTGGTGACATAGGCGCGCGCTTCTTCGGCCGAACGGATGTCGGGCTTCGACACGATCTCCATCAGCGCGACGCCGGAGCGGTTGAGGTCGACGAAGCTTTCGGTCGCCGACTGGTCGTGCATCGACTTGCCGGCGTCCTGCTCGAGATGCAGACGCTCGACGCCAACGACGATCTGCTCGGTCGCGGTGACGTCGACGATGACCTCGCCCTCGCCGACGATCGGGCTCTTGTACTGGCTGATCTGATATCCCTGCGGAAGGTCGGGATAGAAGTAGTTCTTCCGGTCGAACACCGAGCGATGGTTGATCTGCGCCTTGAGGCCGAGACCCGTGCGGATCGCCTGCTTGACGCATTCCTCGTTGATGACCGGCAGCATGCCCGGCATGGCCGCATCGACCAGCGACACGTGGCTGTTGGGTTCACCGCCGAAGGTCGTCGACGCGCCCGAGAAGAGCTTGGAGTTCGACGTCACCTGCGCGTGGATTTCCATGCCGACGACGATTTCCCAATCGCCTGTCGCGCCCTTGATCAGCTTTGACGGTTTGGCGTGCGTGTTCATGGGGCGCTTCCCGGTGTGAGGCTCGCGGCCGAGAGGGCCGCAGATCTGCACCGGGTTTTAATGGGCCGCAGGCGCCCGAACAAGAGCGACGGAAGCTTTACGCCGCGTCGAGCTGCTGCAGGCTGAACCAGTCGTTGGGGTCGGTCCAGACGCGCGACACGCGCCAGCCCGCCTGCCCGGCCAGCCGCGCGAAGGCGTCGAGGTCGTATTTGCAGGAGTTCTCGGTGTGGATGCGCTCGCCTTCCGCAAAGCGGAACGTGCGGCCGGCCGCACTCGCCTCCTGCGCCCGCCGGCTGACGAGATGCATCTCGATCCGGCTGTCGGGCGCGTTCCAGACGGCCTCGTGCCGGAAGCCGCGCAGATCGAAGGTGCCGTCGAGTTCGCGATTGATGCGCACCAGCAGGTTGAGGTTGAAGTCGGCCGTCACGCCGGCTGCATCATTGTAGGCCGGCAGCAGCACCGACAGCTCCTTGCGGAGATCGACGCCGATGATCAGCGACCCGCCGGCGAGTTGCGCGCGCAGGCCCGCGAGAAGCTCGCGCGCCGCATCTGGCGCGAAATTGCCGATCGTCGATCCGGGAAAGAAGCCGATACGCGGCGCGTCCGCGAGATCGCGCGGCAGGTCGAGCGGCGCGCTGAAGTCGCCCGTCACGGGCAGCACGCGCAGGTTCGGGAAGCGCTTCGCCAGTCGCGCCGCAGCCTCGTCGAGCGCATCGCCCGAGACATCGATGGGCACATAGGCGGCAAGGTTCTTCATCGCGGCGAGCAGCACTTCGGTCTTGCGGCTCGAGCCCGATCCGAATTCGACCAGCACCGCGCCGCGCGGCGAACGCGCCGCAATATCCTGCGCCTGCGCCTGCAGCAGGCCGAGCTCGGTGCGGGTCGGGTAATATTCCGGAGCCTCGGTGATCGCCTCGAACAGCTCGCTGCCGCGCGCATCGTAGAAGTAGCGGCATGGCAGCGACTTGTGCGGAGCAGACAATCCGTCGATCACGGCTTGCGCGAAAACGTCGCGTTCGGTCGTTTCGGTCATGCGTCCTCCGCAAGGCGCAGGCCCATGAACTGCCAGCGTTGCCAGGGGTAGAAGAAATTGCGGTAGGTGAGACGGCTGTGGCCCTGCGGCGTAACGCAGGACGAGCCGCGCAGCACCTGCTGGCTCACCATGAACTTCCCGTTGTACTCGCCGACGGCGCCTTCCGGCGGGCGATAGCCGGGATAGGGCGAGTAGGACGATTGCGTCCACTGCCAGACCTCGCCGAACATTTGCGACAGCCCCTCGCCGGTCGCCGCATCGGGTGTGAACAGCCCCGACGCGCGTGCGCCGTTCGGGTTCGCATTCGATTGCGCGGCCGCATGTTCCCACTCGAATTCGGTCGGCAGACGCTTGCCTGCCCAGCGCGCATAGGCGTCGGCTTCGAAATAGGACACATGCGCGACAGGGGCGGCAGGATCGATCTCCTGCACGCCGTGAAGCGTCATTTGCGCGTAACCCTCGTCGGTCTCGTGCCAATAAAGCGGCGCGCGCCAGCCCTCGCCTTGAACGCGCGCCCAGCCGTCGGCGAGCCAGAGCGTCGCCGTCGTGTAGCCGCCGTCGTCCATGAAGGCGCGCCATTCGCCATTGGTGACGAGACGATTGGCGATGCGGAACGGATGCAGCAGCGTGTCGTGACGCGGCGCCTCATTGTCCCAACCGAACCCCTCGCCATCGTGGCCCGCGCGCACGATGCCGCCGTCGAAAGACGTCCATGAGAGCGGCGTCGCGGCGCCCTGCGGCGCGATCGTCAGCTCACGCCACGCAGGCCGCAGCGGACTCAGCGAAAAGAGCGCGAGAATGTCGGTGAGAAGCAGCTCCTGGTGCTGCTGTTCATGATGAACGCCAATCTCCAGCAGGCTCGCGACCTGCGGGTCCTCCGACACAGCTTCCGCAAAGATCTGGTGCAGCCCCTGATCGACATGGGCGCGATAGGCGCGCACCTCATTGGCGGAGGGACGCGTGAGCAGTCCGCGCTGCGGGCGCGGATGACGCGCGCCCTGCGTCTCGTAATAGGAGTTGAAGCAGAAGTTGAAGCGCGGATCGAAGATCTCGTAGCCGGGCAGATGCGGCTCGAGAATGAAGCGCTCGAAGAACCATGTCGTGTGCGCCAGATGCCACTTGGTCGGGCTCGCATCTTCCATCGCCTGCACGCACTGGTCTTCCGCCGACAGCGGCGCGGCCAGCTCCTGCGAATGCGCGCGAGTCAGGAAGAGCTGCGCTGCAAGGCTCTGGAGGAACTCGGACGCATGCACGCCGCGCCAATCGTCACCCCTCGTCATGCACGACGTCCTCCGGTTAGGCAGACAAACCGGAAAACGCTGCAAAGGTTCCGGCGCCGCATGGCCCAACGAAAATGGCGCGCCCGGGGGGACGCGCCAAGATGTCATGGATGATTTGTGATCGCCCCCGCGGTCACCACCAGGCCTGCGGCAGTTCGATGCGGCCCGCCGATTGCTCGATGACCTCGGCGATGGAGAACAATGTCTCCTCGTCGAACGGACGCCCGATCAATTGCAGGCCGAGCGGCAGGCCCGACGCCGAGAGGCCGCCCGGCACGGCGAGACCTGGAAGGCCCGCCATGTTGACCGTCACGGTGAAGACGTCGTTGAGATACATTTCGACCGGATCGGCCGAGCCTTTTTCGCCAATGCCGAACGCCGCAGACGGCGTCGCGGGCGTCAGGATCGCGTCGATCCCGGCCTTGTAGGCAGTCTCGAAGTCGCGCTTGATCAGCGTGCGGATCTTCTGCGCGCGCACATAATAGGCGTCGTAATAGCCGGCCGAGAGCACATAGGTGCCGATCATGATGCGGCGGCGCACTTCGCGTCCAAAGCCTTCGGCGCGCGTGTTCTCGTACATGGACGAAATGTCCTTGCCGGGCACGCGCAAGCCATATCGCACGCCATCGTAGCGCGCGAGGTTGGACGAGGCTTCCGCCGGGGCCACGATGTAATAGGCCGGCAGCGCGGTCTTGGTGTAGGGCAGCGAAATGTCGACGATCTCGGCGCCGGCGGCGCGCAGCCACTCGATGCCCTTCTGCCACAAGGCCTCGATCTCGGCGGGCATGCCGTCGATGCGATATTCCTTCGGAATGCCGATCTTCTTGCCCTTGATCGAGGCGCCGATCGCGGCCTCGTAATCAGGCACCGGCGTATCGACGCTGGTGGAATCCTTCACGTCATATCCGGCCATCGAGCCCAGCATGATCGCGCAATCGCGCACGGTGCGGGCGATCGGTCCGGCCTGGTCGAGCGACGAGGCGAAAGCAGCGACGCCCCAGCGCGAACAACGGCCATAGGTCGGCTTGATGCCGACCGTGCCGGTGAAGGCCGCCGGCTGGCGGATCGAACCGCCGGTGTCGGTCGCCGTGGCGCCAAGGCATAGATGCGCGGCGACCGCAGTGGCCGAACCGCCCGACGAACCGCCGGGAACCAGCAGTCCCTTCTTGTCGCCCTTCAGCGCCTCGCGGCCCTGCGCGGCGTCCCAGTTGGCGGGCAGCCACGGCGACGCGACGGGACCATAATAAGATGTCTCGTTCGACGAGCCCATGGCGAACTCATCCATGTTGAGCTTGCCGAGCATCACCGCGCCATCACGCCACAACTGGCTCGTGACGGTGGATTCGTACGGCGGCTTGAAGCCGTCGAGAATGTGCGAACAGGCCTGCATGTGCACGCCTTCCGTCGCATACAGATCCTTGATGCCAAGCGGCAGTCCTTCGAGCGGACCGGCCTTGCCCGAAGCAATGCGCGCATCCGACGCCTTCGCCATGTCGAGCGCCTTCTCGGGCGTCTCGACGATGTAGGCGTTGAGCGCGCGGGCCTTCGCCATTGCGGCGAGATGCGCCTGCGTCAGTTCGACGGCGGAGATCTTCTTGCCCTGCACGGCGTCGCGCGCGTCGGCGAGAGTGAGCTTCGTGATGTCCGACATGTTATTCGACCACCTTGGGGACGGTGAAGAAATGATCTTCGGCGCCGGGCGCATTGTGGGTGACGACATCGGCGCCGGCATGATCGGTGACGACATCGGCGCGCAGCGGCAGGCGCATGGGGATGACCGAGGTCATCGGCTCGACGCCCTCGACGTCGATCGCATTCAGCTCCTCGACGAAAGCGAGAATGGCGTTCAGCTCCTGCTGGAGATGAGGCGCCTCGTCGTCACGCAGCGCGATGCGCGAGAGATGCGCGATGCGGCGGACGGTGGCCAGGTCGACGGACATGAGCGCTCCGGGCAAAACGGGGTTGAAATACGGTTCCGCCCTATAGCACCGGGGCCTTTGCGGAGGCAAACGGCGTGCGCCTTTTCGTGATGGCGGGACCCGATTGGTCCGTCGTGCGTTCAAATCGCCAGACCCCGCAACGAAAGGCGCGATCATGGCTGCGACGGCGAAGAAGACCGACCCGAAACTCTGGGATCGCGTGAAAGCGAAGGTGACCCGCGGCGCCAAGGGCGGACGTCCGGGCCAATGGTCGGCGCGCAAGGCGCAGATGGCGGTGCAGGAGTACAAGGCCGCAGGCGGCAAATACGCCGGCCCGAAGACCGCGGACAACCATCTCACGCAGTGGGAACGCGAGGACTGGGGGACGAAATCGGGACGCCGCAGCCTCGAAACCGGCGAGCGCTATCTGCCCAAGAAAGCGCGCGCCGCGATGACGAACGACGAATACGCAAAGACCACGCGCAAGAAGCGCGCCGATACCGCGAAGGGCAGGCAGGTCTCTCGCCAGCCCGCGAAGCAGGCGCGCAAGACCACTGCCGCACGCCGCGCGACCGGCACGAAACAGACCCGCGCCGATCTCTACAAGGCCGCGCAGCACGGGCAGATTCCGGGCCGCTCGCGCATGACGCGCGATGAGCTCGAACGCGCGCTGCGCCGCAAGCGCTAGAGGTCGACCGCGACACCGGCCTGCGGCGCAAGCACCTTCGTCGCCGAGCCTTCGAGCCCGGCGACGAAATCGGCCGCCTTGCCGGTGAGCATCGGGAACGTGCCGAAATGGATCGGCACCACTGTGTCGAAATGGAAATAGCGCTTTACCGCCAGCGCCGCCGTCTGCGGACCCATGGTGAAGCGATCGCCGATCGGCACGAGGCCGATCTTCGGCGCGTGCAGTTCTTCGATCAGCGCCATGTCGCCGAAGATGTCCGTGTCGCCCATGTGATAAAGCGTGTGTTCGCCCGGCGCCTTGATGATCACGCCGTTGGGATTGCCGAGATAGATGGACTGCCCGTCGCGCGTCACGCCCGATGAATGCAGAGCCTGCGTGAAGGTGACCGAGAAACCACCGCAATCGACCGTGCCGCCCGTGTTGCCGGGGTTGATGTTGGCCGCGCCCTGCTGGCTCAAGAACATGCAGATCTCGAAATTGGAGATCACCTGCGCGCCCGTGCGTTTGGCGATGGCTGCGGCGTCGCCGATGTGATCGTCGTGGCCGTGCGTGATCACGATATGCGTCACGCCCGCGCTCGCGGTCTCGACATCGCCCTTGAAGGCCGGATTGCCGGTGAGGAACGGATCGATCAGCACGACCGCCTTCCCGATTTCGAGACGGAAGGCGGAATGGCTGAGCCAGGTGAGTTTCATGTGCGCGCTCCATATAATGTGTGGCGGCACGATAATCGGAACGCCGCGATGGGCAAGAGGCGCCCTGGCGTGCTAGGCGGAAGCCATGGCGACAGAAATCCTCACCCTCGAAGCCCTCGTCGAACGCGTGCCGCGGCATGCGCGATTGTTTGGCCTCGATCTCGGCACCAAGACGATCGGCATCGCGATCTCCGACGTCGAGCGCCGCATCGCCTCGCCGCTGGAAACCATCCGCCGCGAGAAGTTCTCCATTGACGTGAAGAAGCTCGATGCGCTCGCGACGTCGCATTCCATTTACGCGCTCGTGATCGGCTTTCCGTTGAACATGGACGGCTCCGAGGGGCCACGCGTGCAGGCGACGCGCGCCTTCGTGCGCAACATGTCGAACTTCATGTCGCTGCCGGTTCTCTATTGGGACGAGCGTCTGTCCACCGCCGCCGTCACGCGCTCATTGATCGAGCAGGACGCGTCGCGCGCCAAGCGTGCGCAGGTCGTGGATCGCATGGCCGCCGCCTATATCCTGCAAGGCGCGCTCGACCGCATGAACGCCATCGTGCGTGAAAAAAGCCCTCCGCCGCAAGGCGAAGGGCTCTTTCGATAATCAGGCCGACAGACCGTCGCCGCGCTTAGCGGTGACGACCGCCACCGCCGCCACCCATGCGACCGCCGCCGCCGCCGACGCGCATCATGCCGCCGCCGGGACGAGCGCCCATGCCGCCGCGGAAGCCCGCAACGCGCGGTCCACCGAAGTGCTGGCCGCCGCCGAAGCGAGGTCCGCCGTAGCCGCGGTGCACGAAGCGACGTCCGCCACCGTAGTAGCGCGGCTGCGCGTACCCGTAGGAATAGGCCGGATAGCCGTAGCCATAGGAATAGCTCGGATAGTACCCGCCGCATCCGCCATAATAGCAGTCGTCATACGAGCTGGAGTAGGCCGCCGCGCCAAGCGCGCCGGCGAACAGGCCGAGCGCTGCGACCGGGAAGCCATTGTTATGACGACGGACGTAGTACCGGCGATGTCCGACGTAGTGACGCCGAACCTTGACGTGACGCGCGCTGCGCACGTTGCGCGAGCGGTAGGCGACGTCCGTGACGGGGCTCGCCAGCGATACGTCTTTCAGCGGCGCGACGCTCATCGGCCCGGCTGAAGCCGGGGCTGCCGTAGCGGCGATGCAAGCGGCGCCGAACAGGGCGCCTAGAGTTTTCGTGGTTGAGAACGCCATGACTCATCTCCCTCGATTTGCCGGAAAATTCGGCGGGGAGACGGAAGTTCCGCGCGGCGCGCGGGCTAAACGCCGCTGATCACAGCAGAATTGCCGCACCCACAGGTTTTTCCAAAAGCAAAGTTTCCGCTGGAACGTGGGGGCGTTTATGGTAAGTCTTGGATGAACGTCCGCCCGAAATGAGCGCTGCTGAATGACTTCGAGCGTCACACCGAAGAATGACAACGTGGTGCAGCTGCGCGCGCCAACGTCCATCGTTGAGGGCGGGCCCCGGAGTGAGGCCGCGCTCTACATCGGCCAGATCGCCCTCGAGCTGGAGCAACTGGCCAACACCACGGGGATGGAGCTGGTCGGATATTTCCTGGCCCTCGCGCGCGCCGAGGCCGAGACCTACGCGCGCGCCTCGGCCCCGAAGGTCACGCCCTCGCAAGCTCCCTATCGCGTCGACTGATCCATTGGCCCGACGAGCGACACGAGATTGCCGCCATGGCGCTCGATCCGCCCGTCGAGTTCCAGATCCAGCAAGATCATCCTTATATCGGCGACGCTCGTGTCGCTGAGCCGCGCCAGATCGTCGATGGTGACCGGCGATGGCCCGAGCAGATCCGCGATGCGCGCCGCCGTGCTGGCCGGATCTTCAGTCGAGCGGAGTAGCGGCGCCCTTGTTGGCGGGATGAGCGGCGGCGCAGGATCCTCGTCCATTTCATGCCCCGCCAGTGTCGTCGGCGCGGGGTCTCCGAACAGCTCGAGCTCGTCCCACAGCGGCTCCGTCGTGTCGAGCGGCGCGGCTTCGTCGAACAGCGAGCCCGGCTGCGGCAGGCCGTTGCGCAGCACCGGCGCCAGCGCCTCGATGACGTCCTCCGACTGCGTGCACAGCGTCGCGCCCTGCCGCAACAGGTCGTTGCAGCCCTCGGCGCGCGGATCGAGCGGCGAGCCCGGCACGGCGAAAACCTCCCTGCCCTGCTCGCTGGCGAAGCGCGCCGTGATCAGTGAACCGGAGCGCCGCGCCGCCTCGATCACCAGTGTGCCGAGCGACAGTCCTGAAACGATGCGATTGCGGCGCGGGAAATCGCGCCCGCGCGCCTCCCAGCCGAGCGGCATTTCGCTCACCAGCGCGCCATGTTCGCAGATGTCGCGCGCCAGCGCCTCGTGTTCGGCGGGATAGATTCGTTGAAGGCCTCCGGCCAGAACGGCGATCGTTCCGCTGCGCAACGTCGCCCGATG
>JAQGKM010000321.1 GCA_028290125.1 Hyphomicrobiales bacterium
AGGTCGAGATCGGGCCGTTGGCGGCGCCGGTCTGCGCGAACTGCGTCGGAGCAATCAGCGTGCCGGGAACCGTCGTGCTGAACGTGCCGAGAGCGGCGACGCCGCCGGCGGTCGTGTCAGTCGCGTCCTGGATCGCGAGGGTGGCCGAGATGCCGCCGCCGAGAACCGCCGTGTAGGCGATCTGCTTGGCGCCGTTCGCGAACGACGACCAGTGGCCGGCGCCGTAGAACGTGGAAGGCATGAAGGAGAAGTTGTCGCGGGCGGCGCCGAAGGTGAAGCCGGCGAAGCGGATGTAGGCGGCTTCAAGCGTCGGGCCGGCGGCAGTGGCCGAGAGACCCGGGCCAGCTTCCGACAGAACGCCGGTGGTGCGGGCGAGACGCAGCGAGGCGACGGCCTGGACCGTACCCCAGGCAGTCTGGGTGCGGGCGTCGAGGTCGACGCGGGCGCGAGCTTCCCAGCCGTACAGGTTCGACGCACGACCCGCGACGCCGTTGGCGACAGCGAAGCCGGCGATCGTGCCGGTGATCGGGGTGGTCGTGGTGCCGACGAACTGCGGAGCGGCCTGACCGATGCCGAAGGTCGACGTGGCGAAGCCCGTCGAGACCGAAGCGGTGGAAGACGCCGTGACCGGAGTGTTGAAGACGTAGCCGCCAACGATGTTCGCGCCGTTGCCGGGAGCGAAGGTGTTGGTGGAATAACGATCGGTACGGCCCGACATCGCGAAGTCGGCGCGCACGCGGCCGCCAACCTTGATGCAGGTTTCCGTGCCCGGAATGTAGAAGAAGCCCGCGCCATAAGCGTCGCAGACCTTGACGTACTCGACCGGCGCCGCCTTGCGGGCGGGCAGATCGGCGGCCTGGGCGCCCGCGCCGGCGACGAGCGCCGCGGCGGAGCCAAGCAGAAGGCTCTTTACGAGCTTCATATGGAAACCTCCAGAAAAGATAAGACCCTTGAGAACTTTAACGTCTCGCTATGTGAAGCTTCTGTTTCACATATTGACAAGTTAGCAATGAAATTCGATTCACGCGACGGAAGAACGGAGTTCGTCGGCGAGTTCCTGGGGAATGTTGTGAATTGGCAACATCTTAGGCAGAGCCAGAGGAGAACCTAGCGTTTCTCTAGGCAATCTAGCGGCATTCAGCGACGCAAGCCAGCCCAGAACAGGTCTACAAAACTGTTTTGGGTCGGGAATGGCTGGAACCAGGTACCGCCTTTTCGGGCCGCCACAATTGTTGCCGCCCGGACCATGTCCTACTATGGGTCAGCGACGCTCAGCTCACGCCATCAAGGACGCCATGCCCGCCCCCGCTCACCAGACGCCCGACCGGATCGACGAAGCTCGCTGGCTGCTGGACACCGGCAAGGTCACCAAGGCGCGCAATCTGCTGAAAGAGGTCTTGCAGGCCAATCCTCGTCATTTCGACGCCGCCTTCACGCTCGCCGTCACCTATGCGGTGCAGGACAATCTGAAGATGGCGGCGAACGCGTTCAGCCGCGCTGTCGAGATCGACCCCACGGCGGTCGAGGGACACTACAATCTGGCTTACGCGCTGCAGAAGCTCGGCGAAAACGACGCCGCGCTGGCCAGCTACGATCGCGCCCTGAAGCTCGAGCCCGACTACCATCAGGCGCTGCACAACCGTGGCGTCGTCCTGGAGGATCTGAACCGGCTCGATGAGTCGCTCGAGAGCCTGGATGCGGCGTTGAAAGCCCGGCCGGACGCTCCGGAATCGCTCTACAATCGCGGGTCCGTGCTGATGAAGCTCAACCGGCTCGACGAGGCGCTCGAAAACCTCAACCGCGCCATCGAGCTCGATCAGAATCACGTCAAGGCTTTCAGCAACCGCGGGCTCGTGCACCTCGCGCAGCAGCACCGCGTCGATGCGCTCGATGATTTCAGCCGCGCCGTCGCGCTCGATCCGTCTGACGCCGAGTCGCATTACAACCGGGGCGTCGCCGCCGGCATGCTGAAGCGCAACGATCTTGCGCTGACCTCCTACCGCGAGGTGAATCGTCTCAAGCCCGACGATGTGAGGGCATGGTCGAACCAGGGCGGAGTGCTCGACCAGATGCGCCGCTACGAAGAGGCGATCGTCTGCTTCGAGCGCGTGCGAAAATTGGCGCCACAGACGCCCTATCTCGACGGTCTGATTCTCTCGTCGCGCCTGCATCTGTGCGACTGGAAGGATTATGACGCGCTCGTTTCGCGGGTGCTCGACAAGACGACGCGCGACCAGTTCGGCGCACAGCCGCATCCGAGTCTTCTGATTCCCTCGACCCGCCATCAGCAGCGACAGGCCGCGGCGCTCTGGGTCGCGGCTCACATCGGCAAGGTCGAGCCGGAGCCTTTTGCGGCCGTCCGCAAGCCGGGCGAGCGGATTCGCGTGGCCTATGTGTCGGCCGACTTCCAGCTCCACCCGGTCGCTCTGCTGACCGCGCGCATGTTCGAGCTGCACGACCGCTCGCGATTCGAAATTTACGCCATGTCGATCAGCGATCCATCTGTCGACTGGATGCGCAAGCGCATGGAGAAGGCGGTCGAGCACTTCATCAACATTCGCGATTTCGACGACGACAAGATCGTGGCCCTGATGCGCGAGCACGGCATCGACATCGCCATCGACATGACCGGCTACACGGGCAATGCGCGTGTCGGCGTGTTCGCGCGCCGCTCTGCGCCCGTCCAGGTCAACTACCTCGGATATTCCGCCACCATGGGGGTGGATTTCATCGACTACATCATCGGCGACCCGGTGCTGATTCCTCCCGGGCACGCGCCCGACTATTCCGAGAAGATCGCCCGCCTGCCCGATTGCTACATGCCATCCGATCCGACGCGCGAGATCGCCACGCGTGAATTCAAACGCGCCGATTACGGCCTGCCGGAGCAAGGCTTCGTCTTCTGCGCGTTCAACAACCAGAACAAGATCACGCCCGGCCAGTTCGACATCTGGATGCGCATCCTCAAGGCCGTCGAAGGCAGCGTCCTTTGGATGTCGGCCAATCACGCCAAGGCGATCGAGAACCTGAAGCGCGAGGCCGTGCGTCGCGGCGTCGATCCCGCACGGCTGGTCTTCGCCAAGCGCGAGGATGACATCGCCGACCATCTCGGACGTCACCAGCTCGCCGACCTGTTCCTCGACACCCTGCCCTACAACGCGCACGCCACCTGCAACGATTCGCTTTGGGCCGGCCTGCCTGTGCTGACGCGACTGGGCGAAGGCTATGCGGCGCGCGTCGCCGGGAGCCTCGTCACCAATGTCGGCATGGCGGACATGATCGCGAAGGACGACGCCGACTATGAAGCGCGCGCCATCGAGATCGCGACGACGCCGGGCCGCGCCGCCGAGCTGAAAGCGCGCCTGGCCGCCAATCTCCCCTCGGCGCCGCTCTTCAACGTGGAGCGCTACACGCGCAACATCGAAGCGGCCTACAGCGCCATGCACGAGCGTCGCATGGCCGGACAGGCGCCAGCGCATATCGATGTCGCAGTGGACGGATCGGTCACGCTGGACGCGACGGCCGCTCGCGACTGATCGGCGGCCGTTGCGGCATTTGCGCAACACGCGGCTTGTGCGCCGCACGCCGCGCCCGGCGCCGCCCTCTGGAGACACGTGCCGAAGCTTCCGCATCACGTCGGCAAAACGGCGACCGGAAGCGCCTGGCGCAGCCGAGACCGGTCGCGTCCGGCCTTATTCGCGCCTCTTTGCGCGGACACATCGGCGGCGAGGTCGATGGGCCAGACGGGCCTGGCTGAGAGATTTGGCGCGAGCGGACTGCGGTGTCATGTGAGGCGAATGGATCAGGATTTTCGATCGCTCCTTTACGCTCCGGCCGATGCGCCGCTGCGCCTGACCCGCGCGCTGAACAGCGGCGCGGACGCGCTCCTGCTCGATCTCGAAGACATGGTTGCGTTCGAGAACAAGGCTCAGGCGCGCGCCAGTGCGGCGACGATCCTGCGCGAAATGCAGGACCGTGACGGCGCCCCTCGCCTCTTCGTCCGTGTCAACTCGCTCGACAGCGGAATGATCGACGCCGATCTCGACGCCATCATGCCCGGGCGTCCGCATGGAATCGTGCTTCCCAAGTCGCGCTCCGGCATGGATGTCCAGCATCTCGCGGCAAAGCTCGCCGTGCAGGAAGCCGAAAACGAGTTGCCGGACGGCTCGACCGGCATCCTGCCGCTGGTCACCGAATCGGGCGCTGCGATTTTCGGCCTGTCGACCTACGCACGCGCAAGCCACCGCCTCGTCGCTTTGGCCTGGGGCGTGGAGGATCTCGCCGCCGACATCGGCGCGGAAGACGCGCGCAACGAGGATGGCGGCTGGTCCGAGCCCTTCGCGCTCGCGCGTCACCTGACGCTGTTCGCCGCAGCCGCCGCCGGCGTGCCAGCCATCGACACGGTGTTCCGCGACTTCGGAGATCTCGACGGTCTGCGCCATGAGGCGCAGCAGGCGCTGGCTGACGGATTCGCCGCGAAACTCGCGATCCATCCCGGACAAGTCGCCACCATCAACCACGTGTTCACGCCGACGGGCGAAACGCTGGCGCGCGCGCAGGCCATCGTGGCCGCCTTTTCACGTCAAGCCGAGGCGCCCTTCGTCAGCATCGAAGGGCATATGTTTGATCGCAGGCAGCTGGCCCGCGCCCAGCGCGTGCTGGCGCGCGCGGCGCGTGCCGATCAGCCGCCGCCGGCCTGATTGCCGCCACCCGGCGGGCGCTTGATGGAAAACACCTTGTCGACGACGGCGTAATCCTGATAGCCGCAGCGCGCGATCGGCTTCATCAGCGTGATGTCCATCATGCCTTCACGCAGGTATGCCTCGTTCAGATGCACGCCGATGACCTGCCCTATGACGAGGTAACGGTCGGTCGCCTCGCCGGTCAGGTCATTCAGGCGGACCACCTGCGTGACCTTGCACTCGAGCGACGCTGGCGACTCGGCGACGCGCGGCGCGCGGACGAGTTTGCTGGGCGCCGTCTCGAGACCCGCGTGGGTGAATTCGCTCGACCCGCGCGGCAGCGGCGCCGAGGTCGCGTTCATCTTGTCGCGCAGATCCCACGTCGCCATGTTCCAGACGAACTCGCCGGATTCCTGCGCGAAGGAGGCGCTGTCCTTGAAGCCTTCGGATGAAAATCCGACGAGCGGCGGTGCGCCCGAGAAGGCGTTGAAAAACGAATAGGGCGCGAGATTCACATCGCCGTTTATCGCCATGGTGGAGATCCACCCGACGGGACGTGGCGCGATGAGCTGCTTGAAAGGATCATGCGGCAGAAGGCTGCGATCGCGCGCATGCGGCTCGTAAAAGATCACGACGGCTCTCCTGCAAAATGAGTGACGATGCTGTCGAGCGGCGGGCGCGGGCGATCGTCCGGCGTCGCCGTCGCCTGGCCGATGTGGATAAATCCCGCCATGCGCTCGGATTCGGCAAGGCCGAACTGCTCCAGGACGCTGCGGTCGTAGGAGAACCAGCTGGTTAGCCACGATCCCGCATAGCCCATGGCCTTGGCGGCGATCAACAGGTTCATGCAGACCGCGCCGGCAGAAAGCTCCTGCTCCCATTCGGGGATCTTCACATGAGGCGCTGCGCGCGACACGACGCCGATGACCAGCGGCGCCATGGTCATGCGCTTGCGCTCGGCCGCGACACGCGTGGCGTCGACGCCCGGCTCGCGCGACGCGAACGCCGCCGCGACGATGTCGCCGGCCCGCTCGCGCGCCGCGCCCTGAAAGACGATGAAGCGCCAGGGCGCCAGCTTGCCATGATCGGGGACGCGGGCGCCGATGCGCAGGAGCGCCTCCAGCTCGGCGGGCGACGGTCCCGGCCCCGTCAGCGCGACCGGCGCGACCGACCGGCGCGTCTCGAGAAGGTGAAGCGTGTCATTCATGGAGCGTCCGTTTCACACGCGAGAGAAGTCGTGGGCGCGCCAAAGCTCGCCAGTTCGTGCGGTTTTGGCAAGTTCCGGCAGCGACCGCAAGCCGCGCGAGAGGCCGCGCGCAAGCTTTGACGCCGGGGCCGCTTTGCGGCACAAGTCGGGGTCATGACGATGCCCCTTCGCGCCGGTCTTCTCGCGCCGGCTCTCCTCTGCGCCGCTCTCGGTTCGGCGCCCGCGCGGGCGCAGACAACGCCCGGCCGCGCGCCCGACGGCGCGACTCCGTCGCTGTTCGCCCCGTCCACCCAATCGCCCGCGCGTCCACCCGAGCAAGGCGGCAGCACGGCGCCTCAGGCCGGAACGGGCCGGCTTTTCCTGTCGGCGAATTATGGCGGGACATCGAACAACGTGGTCAGCGGCGTCCGCTGGCGGGTCTATCAGCAGAACGCCGAAAACGGTTTGCACGCGCTCGTCGCCGAATCCACCGATCTCGCCCCGGCGTTCACCCTGCCGGACGGCGACTACGTCGTGCACGCAGCCTACGGGCTCGCGGCCGCCATGCGGCGCGTGACGATCAACAGCAACAACATCAACGAGAAGATCGCGCTCAACGCCGGCGCCCTGCGCATCTCGGGCCTGCTCGGCGACGCGCCGCTGCAGCCGACGCGGCTCAAGATCGACGTCTATGTGCCCGAGCGCACCGGGCAGCCCGAAAAGCTCGTGGCGGCGAACGTCAAGCCCGGCGACATGGTGCGCCTGCCCGAAGGCAGTTACCGCATCGTCTCGACCTATCTCGACACCAACGTGTCACCCTCCGCCGCGCCCACGATCTCCGGCCTGCCGCCCAACGCGACCAACTCCGTGATCAACGCGGAAGTGCGCATCGAGGCCGGCAAGCTGACCGAGGCGACGGTGCGCCACCGCGCGTCGAACATCACCCTGAAGCTGGTGAACAGCAATGGCGGCGAGGCGCTCGCCAACACGTCGTTCACCGTGCTGACGCCGGGCGGCGACGTGATCCGGGAAATGATCGGCGCCTTTCCGCGGCTCGTGCTGGCGGAAGGCGAGTATTTCGTGATTGCGCGCCGCGACGGCAAGACGCATCAGATGACGTTCAAGGTGCCGTCCAATTCCGATCGCGAGGTCGAGGTGATGGCGAACGGTTCGGGGGGCTAGACCAATGCAGACCTTCTTCGTCGAGATCAAATGCGCGCTCGGGCGCACCTATGAAGTCGCGAGCGCGCTCGCGGAAGCCGAGATTGCGTCCGAGATTTATTCGATTGCCGGCAATTACGACATTCTCGCCAAGTTCTACGTCGACAAGGAAACCGACATCGGCCATTTCGTCGGCGAGAAGGTGCAGATCCTGCCGGGTATCGTCGACACCCGCACCATCATCACGTTCAAGGCGTTCTGAAGAAGGAAGACTGAAGTGACTGAAGCCGAAGCTTCCCAGAACGAAGCCTTTCTGGACGACCGCATGTTCCTGCTCGCCGTCTACCCGGCGCGCCTGGCGCGCGACGCGGAAGAGAACCACCAGACCGTGGTCTTCTACGACAAGACGCCGGAGAACGGCCTCTGGACCGTCGTCACCTTCCGCAATGTCGCCGACTACCCGCTGGTCGGCGTGGCGCATTTCGAGAAGGAAGAGCACGCACGCGCCTACAAGGCGGGGCTCGAGCCCTCGATCCCGCTGACGAGCCTCGGCGGCCAGTCGCCAAAGACCGTGATGACGCCGGAAGATTTCGCCGCCTGGAAGGAAGAGCGCGGCTTTATCGACTTCCATCCCGACAACGCGCCGCGCCTCGTCGGCGAAGACCGCGCCGAAATCGTGATGCAGACGAAAGAGCAGTTCATCGCAGGCCTGCAGCAGGTCGCGAGCGTGCTGAAGGGCCCGGCGGCGTAGGAGTTTTCAACGCCGACATTGCGAGCGCGCGACAAACGCCGAAGGCACGTGACTGGATTGCTTCGCTCCGCTCGCAATGACGCGCGACGAGAGCTGTCAGCCCGCCTTGCGCGTCGGCGACGCTCGACGTGACAGTGCTTCCTCGACCGCGCGCCGAATGAAGCGCTGGTAGGGAATCCCCTCCTCATCAGCCTTCGCGCGCACGGCGTCCAGCAGTTGCTTCGGGAAGCGCATGTTCACTCGATCCGTCTTCGGACGAAGCTCGAAG
The DNA here is from genome assembly GCA_028290125.1 of Hyphomicrobiales bacterium. Lineage (GTDB taxonomy): Bacteria > Pseudomonadota > Alphaproteobacteria > Rhizobiales > Beijerinckiaceae > Terripilifer. Next base: position 8,049 of record JAQGKM010000321.1, read on the forward strand.
TGGACGTGCTTGAAACCTGACCAGTCGTATTCGGTCAGGTCGGCGTTCGCGACAAAATCCTCAGCTTCTTGATCGCTCATTAGAGCGGGAAAAGGCTTCAGCTTTTTCATAAAGATAAATCTCCCCTGCATGCATATAGCGAGCGCTCAAAGGCCTTAGAAAGTTGTTGTCATCGCGTTTTCTCATCGTGAAAACAACAAACACCGCGCGCCCCGAACGCGCCCTGCCTACTGCATGAAAGCGCTCCTCGGTTATCGAGTGACGGGGATCCGCGATGATCAGTGGATCCGCGAGCAACACCTGCTCGATTTCATCAAGGCTGACGCCATGCTTACGGCATTTGTCTTGATTACCGCCGTCCCAGTCAAAACCATCGAAGCGCATAGACTGTTCCAAATGTACATACAAATGTCAATACAACCCAAAACCGGCGCAAGCGTAAACTGAACCACAAACGAAAAAAGCGCCACCCTTTCGGATGGCGCTTTTCGATTAGCGACTTTGAAGGCTGAGCCCTACCCCGCCCGCTTCACATCCGGAGCAATCGCCTCGTCCGTCAGCGACCGCAAAGCCTCGTCCAGCGACATCGACGTCTGCGCCTGCGAACCCAGGCGACGGATCGAGACGGTCTTCTCCAGCGCCTCCTTGCGCCCGACGACAATCAGCACGGGGATCTTGGCCAGCGAATGCTCGCGGACCTTGTAGTTGATCTTCTCGTTGCGCAAATCGCCCTCGACGCGCAGGCCCATCTTGCGGGCGGCCGCGATGATCTCCAGCGCGTAATCGTCGGCGTCCTGCGTGATCGTGCAGACCGTGATCTGCTGCGGCGACAGCCACAGCGGCAGATGTCCGGCATAATGCTCGATCAGGATGCCGGTAAAGCGCTCCAGCGAGCCGAACATCGCGCGATGGATCATCACCGGCGTCGTCTTCTCGCTGTCGGCGGCGATGTAGAAAGCCCCGAACCGCGCCGGCAGATTGAAATCGACCTGTGTCGTGCCGCACTGCCATTCGCGCCCGATCGCATCGCGCAGCGTGTATTCGAGCTTCGGGCCATAGAAGGCGCCCTCGCCCGGATTGATGCCGATCTTGATGCCGCTTTCGCCGACCTTGTCGAGCACGCGCGTCAACGCGGCTTCGGCCTTGTCCCAGACGTCGTCCGAGCCGACGCGCTTTTCGGGACGCGTCGAGAGTTTCAGCACGATGTCGGTGAAGCCGAAGTCTTCATAGATCGACATGATGAGATCGTTGATCTCCATCGCCTCGTCCATGATCTGCTCTTCGGTGCAGAAGATATGCGCATCGTCCTGCGTGAAAGCGCGCACGCGCATCACGCCATGCAGCGCGCCCGACGGCTCGTAGCGATGCACGGTGCCGAACTCGGCGATCTTCAGCGGCAGGTCGCGATAGGACTTCAGCCCGTTCTTGAAGATCTGCACGTGGCCGGGACAGTTCATCGGCTTCAGGGCGAAGACGCGATCGTCCTCGGTCTGCGTGATGAACATGTTTTCGCGATAGGTCTGCCAATGGCCGGACGTCTCCCACAGCGCGCGGTCGAGCACCTGCGGGGTGTTCACCTCCGTGTAGCCCGCCGCCTGCTGGCGCCGACGCATGTAGTTGATAAGCGTCTGGAACAGCGTCCAGCCCTTGGCGTGCCAGAAGACCGTGCCGGGACCTTCCTCCTGGAAGTGGAAGAGATCCATCTCGCGCGCAAGGCGGCGATGGTCGCGGCGCTCGGCTTCCTCGATCTGCTTCAGATAGGCGTCGAGATCCTCCTGCTTGGCGAAGGCGGTCGCGTAGATGCGTGACAGCATCGGCTTGTTCGAGTCGCCGCGCCAATAGGCGCCCGCAACCTTCATCAGCTTGAAGGCCGAACCGATCTTGCCGGTCGAGGTCATGTGCGGACCGCGGCAGAGATCGAGCCAGTCGCCCTGCTTGTAGATCTTCAGATCCTGGTCGGCCGGAATCGTCTCGACGAGTTCGACCTTGAACGCCTCACCCGCCTTCTCGAAATGCGAGATGGCGTCTGCGCGCGACCAGACTTCCTTCACGAAGGGCCTGTCCTTCGCGATGATCTCGCGCATCTTCTTCTCGATGCCGTCGAATTCTTCCGGCGTGAACGGCTGATCCTTGCGATAGAAATCGTAATAGAAGCCGTTGTCGATCACCGGGCCGATGGTGACCTGCGTGCCGGGGAACAGCGTCTGCACGGCCTCCGCCAGCACATGCGCGCAGTCGTGCCGGATCAGCTCCAGCGCGCGCGGGTCGTCCCGGTTGATGAAATCGATGCGGGCGTCGGTCTCGATCCTGTCGGCCAGATCCGACACCACGCCATCGAGCGCCATCGCGACCGTGCGCTTGGCGAGCGAGGGGGAAATCGATTTGGCGATGTCGAGGCCGCTGACGCCGGCGGGAAATTCGCGCTGCGCGCCGTCCGGGAAAGTCACGGAAATCATGTCGTCTCCTTGCTGCTCACTCGCCGATACGAGTCGGCGTAAGCGGTTCTTCGTGCGCGCGGTATATCAGCCGATGCTCGACGCGCAAAGATCGAGCGCAGACCAACCCCGTTCCGCCATGCGAAACGTCGTCCCGCCAAACTTGGCAGTGGCTTGATCTGAATTGATTTTGTCTTGACCCCGCGGCTCCGCTGGCACTAGTTGCGCGCCATTCTGTTCTGTCGGCGGTCCTCCCCGCCGCACAAGGAGACTTTCATGCAACGCACTCTTCTGGCCGCCACGGCGGTGCTGGCGATCACCGCCGCACAGGACGCCCGGGCTCAGTCCGCGGTCGAGACCTTCTACAAGAGCAAGAACCTCGACATCGCCATCGGCTATTCCGCCGGCGGCGGCTACGACACATTCGCGCGCCTCGTCGGCCGCTTCATCACAAAGCATGTGCCGGGCAACCCGACGGCCGTGCCGCGCAACATGCCGGGCGGCGGCGGTCGCGTCGTGTCCGGCTGGATGTCGCGCGTCGCGCCGAAGGACGGCTCGGTCATGGCGACCGCCGACCAGTCGCTGACCTTGCAGCAGGCGCTCGGCGACAAGACGATCGCCTTCGACAACACCAAGTTCTTCTGGATCGGCAACCCGGCCGCCGACAACAACACGCTGGTGACGACCGAAGTCTCGGGCGTGAAGACGGTCGAAGACGCGCGCCAGAAGGAAGTGGCGCTCGCCGCCACCGGCGCCAACACCACCTCGGAGCAATACCCCAAGGTGATGAACGCGATCCTCGGCACCAAATTCAAGATCGTGAACGGCTATCCGGGCGGCAACGACGCCACGCTCGCCATGGAGCGTAACGAGGTCGCGGGCCGCGGCTCGAACAGCTGGGCGACGTGGAAATTCACCCGCCCCGACTGGATCAAGGAAAAGAAGATCAACATCCTGGTGCAGATCGGCCTGCGCAAGGAGACGGATCTGCCCGACACGCCGCTGCTGATGGACCTCGCCCCGAACGAGGAAGACAAGGCGGCGCTGCGCCTGCTCTCGGCGCCCGTCACCATCGGCCGTCCGCTGTTCACGACGCCGGGCGTGCCCGAGGACCGCGTGAAGGCGCTCCGCGAGGCGTTCGACAAGACCATGAAGGATCCGGAATTCCTCGCCGCCGCGGCGCAGGAACGGCTCGAGATCAATCCGGTCGGCGGCGAGGAGCTGCAGAAGATCGTGAGCGACATCGTCAACACGCCCAAGCCCGTCGTGGACAAGCTGGTGTCGATCGTCGGCAACGGGGCGTAAGGCCTTTATGACCCCTCTCCCGCGTTGCGGGAGAGTGTGGCTGGCGAAGCCAGACGGGTGAGGGCCTTTCAACAAGGCCCGTGTTCACAGGGTGAAACGCCCTCATCCGTCACGCTGCGCGTGCCACCTTCTCCCGCCTGCGGGAGAAGGAAGCGCGCCGCGCCTTAACCCCTACTCCACCGCCTCACACCGCCACCGCGCAGAGCGCCACGGCGTCAGCGCAGACGCCCCCTTCGGCAAAACGGCGGGCGCGGGGTCGTACCCTGCCCCGCCCCAGGGATTGCAGCGGCAGATCCGAGCAAAACCCATCCAGCCGCCCATCCAGAGGCCATGCGCCTGAATGGCATCGTCGGTGTATTCCGAACAGCTTGGCATGTAGCGGCACTGGCGGCCGATCAGCGACGAGAGCGTCAGCTGATAGGTGCGGATCGCGCCATGCGCGAGCACCCGCGGGAGCCGCGCCACGTTCACCTCAGGGTACCTTCGCCGACGCCCCGGCTTCGATCTTCTCGAGCGCCGACACCACGGCGTCGAAGGTCAGCAGCGTGGAGGCGTGCCGCGCCTTGTAGTCGCGCACCGGTACGAGCACGGCCACATCGGCCCATTTGCCCTCCGGCGGCGCGCCATTCTCCTTGAGCATGCGGCGGACCTGATCGCGGACGTCGCGCAATTCCTCGGCCGTCGAGCCGACGACGTTGCGCGCCATGATCGAGGACGACGCCTGCCCGAGTGCGCAGGCCTTCACGTCATGGGCGAAGTCCGACACCACGCCATCCCGCACGGCGAGGTCGACCGTCACGGTCGAGCCGCACAATTTGGAATGCGCCGTGGCGCTGGCCTGCGGGGCGTCGAGGCGTCCGAGCCGGGGGATATCGCCGGCCAGTTCCAGGATCCGTCGGTTGTAGATGTCGTTCAGCATGGGTGACCTGACAGAAAGGGTTGTTGCCCTTATATAGGGAGCGGGAGGACCTGACGAGAGATGCGCCGATGCGACGCAATGCGCCACGCAACCCTTGCAGACGACCCTGAAATTCGTGAAAGCGTGACTGGTCCAAGCCCCAAGCACCGCCGTAACAGTTCCGATCTTACTCTTGACTGGAGGCGCCACATGGATGCCGTGGTTAAGCCCTTGCATAGCATCAAGCCTGCTCACGTCCCGGTTATCCGCCCAAGCCGCGAAGAGGCCGAGGAGGCCGTTCGCGTCCTGTTGCGTTGGGCGGGCGACGACCCGAGCCGCGAAGGCCTGCTGGATACGCCCAAACGCGTGACCAAAGCCTATGGCGAGCTGTTCGGCGGCTATCGCGAGGACGCCCGCGAGCACCTGGAACGTGTCTTCGAGGAAGTCGAAGGCTACGACGACATGGTGCTCGTCCGCGACATCACCTTCGCGTCCCACTGCGAACACCACATGGTGCCGTTCGTCGGCAAGGCGCACATCGCCTACTACCCTGCCGAAGGCGTGGTGGGCCTGTCGAAGCTCGCCCGCGTGGTCGAAACCTATGCGCGCCGCCTGCAGACGCAGGAAACCATGACCGCCCAGATCACCGAGGCGATCGACAGCGTGCTCAAGCCGCGCGGCATCGCCGTGATGATCGAAGCCGAGCACATGTGCATGTCGATGCGCGGCATCCAGAAACAGGGCGCCTCCACGGTGACCAGCCAGTTCACTGGCGTGTTCCGCGACGACCCGACCGAGCAGGTGCGCTTCTACACGCTGCTCCGCGGCTTCCGGTAAGCACAACTTAAAGTTGATTCAGAAGATGAAGGGCGGGCCGCAAGGTCCGCCTTTTCAGTATGTTGTCGGCCGGGGCCGCACGCGCGGCTTCGAGGCAAGTGTCTCTTCCCCTCCCCCTTGTGGGGAGGGCGACTCGCCGAAGGCGAGCGGGGTGGGGGTCGTGAGACGCTCATCGACAAGCGCCTCACGACCCCCACCCCTAGCCCCTCCCCACAAGGGGGAGGGGAATCCCGTTCATCGTTTGCAAATGACGGGGCCGATGTCTCAATGCCCCGGCAGCACGATCACCTTCGTCCGCACCGGCAGCTCATCCTTCACCACGGTCAGGTCCGGCCGGTCGCGCCGTTCGACGTCGAACCGCTCGGCGGCCAGCCGCAGGAAGCGGTCCAGCGTGTAGGTCCCGAAAAAATGCATCGGCACCACGATGCGCGGCGAGATCTTTTCGATGACGTTCATCATCCCCGCCTGGTCGAGCGTGTAGCTGCCGTCGACCGGCACCAGCAGCACGTCGATCTGTCCGAGCTTGCGCAAGTGTTCAGGCGTGAGCTCGTGGTGCAGATGGCCGAGATGCGCGATGCACATCTGGCCCGTCTCGAAGACGAAGATGGAATTGCCGAGATATTCCGTGCCGCCCGACCAGTCGCGGATGTTGGTCTGGACGTTGCGGATGCGCAGGTCGCCGATGCGCACGTCTTGTTCGACCTCGCCGCCGCCTTCCCCCCAGCCGCGCAGCACCTGCCCGATGCGTGGGTCGGGATGGCTGGTGAAATGTGTCGAATGCGCCTTGTTCATCGTCACGGCGTCGAGCGGCATCGGCACGTTGATGAGATCGTTGTAGTCGGTCGCCGCCCGCACCCCTTGCGCGCTTTCGATCAAGAAGGTCGCGTGGCCCTGAAACCGCAGCCGCGCCACCTCCTGCGTGACGGCGGCGCGCTGGATCAATGGCGAGCGCTGGGCGACGAGCCGCGGGCAGGCTTCCGGCTCGGCAGCGCGGGCGAGATCCGGCGCAAGCGTCAGAAGGACAGCGAGGGACAGCAGCGTGCGGATCATGCGAGCCTCGCCATGACGTGCAGGTTTCTCTATTCTGGCGCGAGCAGCGCGCCCTCGCGCATCACGTTTCCATGATCTTCCGAAAGAGACCGGCATGACCACCCTTCCGTTCGCCCCGCGTGGCGACAAGCACGCCATCGAAGAGGGAAACAGCTTCGCGCCGAAGTTCGACCGCGACGGGCTGATCGTCTGCGTCACGACGGAGCACAAGACCGGCGACATCCTGATGGTGGCCTACATGAACGCGGAGGCGCTGCGGCTCACCATCGAGACGGGCGTCGCGCATTACTGGTCGCGGTCGCGCAATGAACTCTGGCGCAAGGGCGACACCTCCGGACAGGTCCAGACGGTCGTCGAGATGCGCACCGATTGCGACCAGGACGCCATCGAACTTTCGGTCGAAGCCGGCGGCGATGGCAAGGCCTGCCACACCGGGCGGCGCTCGTGCTTTTACCGCAAGGTTGCGGCGGGACCGGACGGCGCCCATCTCATCTTTACCGAAAGCTGAACGCCATTAAGCCATTCCTCAGGTTTCCATGGCAGGCTTCCTGAACGACATGGAACGCAAAAGCCAAGTTGCGGGTTCAGCTTATCGGGGAGACCTCGAGCCATGCTGTCCTTTACGCGCAAGACATTCGAAACCCCAGACAGCAGCGGCGCGGCTCCGGGCATCATCCAACCTCTTCGCCGCAAGCCCGTGGTCGGCATCGCTCTCGGCGCCGGCGCTGCGCGCGGCTGGTCGCACATCGGCGTGCTGCGCGAACTCGCAGCGCACGGCCTGAAGCCCGACATCGTCGCCGGGACCTCCATCGGCGCCGTCGTCGGCGGCTGCCATGTGGCGGGCCAGCTCGATGCGCTGGAAAGCTTCGCGCGTTCGCTGTCGCGCCGCCGCATCTTCGGACTGATGGACGTTTCTTTTTCAGGCAGCGGCCTGATCGGCGGGTCCAAGCTGAAGAACCTGCTGGACGAAGCCATCGGCGACCGCAACATCGAGAGTCTGCCGGCGGGTTTCGCCACAGTCGCAACCGAGATGGGGTCCGGGCATGAAATCTGGCTGACGCGCGGGCATCTCGTGTCCGCGATCCGCGCCTCCTACGCCCTGCCCGGCATCTTCGAACCTGTGCGTGTCGCCGACCGCTGGCTGTTCGATGGCGCGCTGGTCAACCCCGTGCCGGTCACGATCTGCCGCGCGCTCGGCGCCGAACTGGTCATCGCCGTGAACATCATCGGCGACAACCTTTTCCGCGGCACCGTGGTGGGCGACCAGGCGGCGCTCGATCGCACGCTGCAGTCGATCGGCGAACAGGCCGGCGCGCAGGCGCAAACGCCGGAAGCGGCAGGCATTGTCTCCGGCGTCCGCGCAAAGGCGGCGGCCGAACTGCGCCGGGCGCCCGGCATTGCGGCGGCGATGATGGACGCCTTCAACATCACGCAGGATCGTATCGCACGCTCGCGCCTCGCCGGAGATCCTCCAGACGTGATGATCGCCGCGCGGCTCGGCAAGATCGGCCTGTTCGATTTCCATCGCGCTGACGAACTCATCGCCATGGGCCGCGAAGCCGCGCGCCGCGCCCTGCCCGATATCGCCGCGCATATCGAACTGCTGCCGGTTGGTGGAGACGTATCGGCGATCTGAGGGTTGCAGGCAGGACGAGAGGCTAGATCTTGTCCGCCTTGTCGTGAGCCTCGACGTATGCGCGCAAGACGGCGTTCATGCGCGTCAGGTGTCCCGCACCCTGCGCCTTGAACCAGTCAAGCACGTCGGAGTCCACGCGAAGGTGGACCGATGTTTTGCCGGCTGGCATCCGGACAGTGGTGCGCGCCCAGAACGCATCGTTGTCGAGATCGGCCTCCGGCGCCGCCTCCGACGTACGAACTGCGCCACGCGCTTTCCGCGCCCGCAGTTCAGTCAGGCTGTACCGCACCAATCCATCTTCGGCGGGCGCGACGTCCGGCTTTGTGGGCGCTGATGATCCTGATGACATTTTGATCTCGCCTCGTGAAAACGACCCGGCACAGCGCGCCATCGACCACCCCGTAGCCAATCCACCGGCTCTCGCCGTAATCGCGACGGTCGTCCGGCGCCTCGACGACGGGTCCGTCGAAGATGAGAGCGGCAAAACCGAAGTCGACGCCGTGCTTGGCGAAATTGGCGTCGTTCTTGGCCGCATCCCATTCGAAAATGAGAGCTGGCATGAGCAATGACCAAAATATAAATACACAAATGTGTACACGTTTCAAGCCGGGCGGATTGCCCCGCCCGGCTGAAGCTAGTTACGCCGTAGCGATGTAATCCTTCAGCGCCTGCTGCTCGACCTCGAATTCCTCGAGGCGCAGCTTGACCACGTCGCCGATCGACACGAGACCGCACAGCGATCCGCTTTCGACCACCGGAACATGGCGGAAGCGGCCGGAGGTCATGGTCTGCATCAGGCTTTCCAGCGTCGTCTTTTCCTGAGCGGTGATGACGCGCTCGGTCATGTGACGCTCGACGGTCTCCGACAGGGCAGCCGCGCCGGTCTTGGCGATGGCGTGCACGATGTCTCGCTCGGAGATGATGCCGAGTACGTCGCCGGCGCCGCTGCTGACGACTGCAGCGCCGATGCCTTTCGATGAAAGAATTTGCGCCACCACCCCGATGGTCTGCTCTGGCTCCACCGTATAAACGGCGCGGCCCTTTGTAGAGAGAATGCGCGAAACCGTCATGCCAGTTTCCTCCCGTCGGCATTCAGCCTGTGCCAAGAGAGTGGGGTCGAACGCGCAAGCCCGCAAGGTCGAAAGCGCGCCTCTACATTGGCCTTTCGACGCCCAGCGGCACTGGCTGCGCTCGCAAATCCGAAGGCTTGGGATCAAACAGAGAGAACAGCAGCAATCCCGAAAGAAAGCCGCCGACATGCGCTTCCCAGGCGACGCCGCCTTCTGCAAGGCCGAGTCGCTGTCCGGCTAGACCGAAGATCAGATTGGTCACGAACCAGAACAGGATGAACGTCAGCACGCGACGATCGCGCAGCGTACGCAGCAACGGCAAAGCCGGAAGCCGGTAAGCGCGAAGATCGTCGGGGTTCAAGGCCAGCGCCTGACCGAGCGGCGCACCGGGCTGGAACACGAAACGAAGCGAGGCGCCCATCGCGCCAGACACGGCGGCCGAAGCGCCAATGATCGGCATCGGATCGTAGGCGTGCAAAGCGTAATGTGTGGCGACGCCCAGCACGGCCGTCACGACGAAAAGCGCGAGGAACCGCGCGGCGCCGAGACGACGCGCGACGGGCGCTCCGAAGGCGACGAGCCAGATGGAATTGAGACCATTGTGCATCCAGTCGGCATGCAGAAACGCGTAGGTCAGCACCGTCCAGGGCTGCAGCGAACCGTCGCCGAAGAAGAATTCGGCATATTCGATGTCGCCACTGCCACGCAGCGCGAGGGCGCGCATCACGGCGGCGACGCCCGGCGTATCGAAATGCGCCGTCAGCCGCGCAGGCGTGAAGGCCAGCATGGCCAGCAGATCGAAATCGGCATCGAGGCTGAGCGCATAAGTTCGCACGGCGTGGATCAGCGCCATGCCGAGGACCAGCCAAAGGATCACGCTGGGCACGTTGAAAAGGCGTTCGCGCTGATGCAAGGGAATCCTCTGGGGTCACAGGACCGTTCCCAACGAAATAGACCGCCCAGCGTAAACCGCAAGCGGGCGCCGCAACCATCTTGCCGTAAGGTAAGCAGCCCTTAACCCGCGATGGCCTAAGCTCTGCAATCAAGGACACATGGATGTTCGGGGCCGGCGCCCGCAACGGCAGTTCGGCACGAGCGAGCGTCGTCGAACAGCGCGCTACCCGATCGCCTTCATGTCGCGCACGAACCGCTTCCAGTTGGCGACATAGCGCGTCGCCGAGCCACGCAGCGCCTCGATGCCGGCTTCGTCGAGCGTGCGCACGGCCTTGGCGGGGCTGCCGACGATCAGCGAATTGTCGGGAAATTCCTTGCCCTCCGTCACCAGAGCATTCGCGCCGACGAGGCAGTTCTTGCCGATGCGCACGCGGTTCAGCACCGTCGCGCCCATCCCGATCAGCGTGTTGTCGCCGATAATGCAGCCATGCAGGATCGCGCGGTGGCCGATGGTGCAGCCTTCGCCGATTTCGAGCGGCGCGCCGGGATCGGTGTGCATCACCGTGCCCTCCTGCACATTGCTGCGCGCGCCCACCGTGATCCATTCATTGTCGCCGCGCAGCACGCAGCCGAACCAGATGCCGACATCGACGCCGAGCTTCACCCGGCCGATCAGCGTCGCATCGGGCGCAACCCAGTATGTTCCCGCGGGCGGAAGGTCGGGCGCGACATCGCCCAGAGCATAGATCGGCATGCGCGCCCCCCAGTCCGTTCAGAAGTCTTCGAGATCGAAGTCGAGGATCGCCATCTGCAGCGTGTAGCTCTTGCCCTTCGGATCGTCGGCGGAGATCACGCCGAGGAAATCGTCGGCGCTGTTCAGCTCGACGGAGTCCATCTTGCGGGCGCGCGCCACGATCTTCAGCTTCTCGTTCTCGAACAGCATGCGCAGATATTCCTGCAGCGTTTCGCGTCCGACCGGCACCTTCATGTCGAACGAAAACGAACGATCGCCGTCCTCGTCGTCGACCTCGATCGAACCGATCTTGCGTTCGCCCAGATGCACGTCTGCGGCTTCGACATTGCGCGGGTTGAGCGCGACACGCAGGTCGTCATTCCCGAAGGAGTGTCGCAGAAACGCCTGCAATTTGCGCACTTCGGTCTTTTCCAAGGGCATCTAAGTCTCTCTTCCAATCACGTGGGCGCTCGCAATGCCAGAAAGGCGCGGGCGCGTCAAAGGTCCGATTTTTCCGCCAGGATCTGATCCATGCTGCGCGCCGGCTCGGCGCAGCCGGCTTCGCCCACGACGCGCGCCGGAACGCCCGCCACGGTCTTGTTGTGCGGCACCGGCGCCAGCACGACGGAACCCGCCGCGACCCGCGCGCAATGCCCGACCTCGATATTCCCCAGAATCTTCGCGCCGGCGCCGATCAGCACGCCGTGGCGAATTTTCGGATGACGATCGCCGCGTTCCTTGCCGGTGCCGCCGAGCGTCACATCCTGCAGCAGCGACACGTCATCCTCGATCACCGCCGTCGACCCGACGACGAG
>JAQGKM010000381.1 GCA_028290125.1 Hyphomicrobiales bacterium
GGCAGGGCGTCCGCCATGGCGAGACGCGCGGCGGCGCGGAAGGCCATGTCGGAGGAATCCACCGTGTGGTACGAGCCGTCGGTCAGCGTCGCCGCGACATCGACCACCGGGAACCCGAGCGGCCCCCGCACCAGGCCGTCGCGGCAGCCAGATTCCACCGACGAGAAATATTGCTTCGGCACCGTGCCGCCATGCACCGTCTCGGCGAAGGCGAAACCTTCGCCCGGCGCCTGTGGGCGGATGTCGAGCACGACATCTCCGAACTGGCCGTGGCCGCCGGACTGCTTCTTGTGGCGGCCCCGTATGGTGACGCCATCGCGGATCGTCTCGCGATAGGCGACGCCCGGTCGCTTGGCGCTGACCAGCACGCCGAAGCGATCGGCGAGCCGCTCCAGCGCGACGCGCAGATGCATCTCACCCTGTCCCGCAAGGCGCATCTCGCCCGAAGCCGCATCCTGCGTGAAGACCAGCGAGGGATCTTCTTCGCAGAGTTTGGCGACGGCCGACGTCAGGCGCACCTCGTCCTTGCGGTCGCGGGCGACCAGCGCGAAGGCGTGCACCGGTTCGGGCGCGGCGACCGCCGGGATGACCGGGATCTCGCCCGGTTGCTTCGCGTCACGGATCGCGTCGCCGGTCCGGATGTGGTCGAGGCGCCCGAAGGCGAGCGTGTCGCCTTCCTCCGCGCGCGGCTGCTTGGATGACGTCGCGCCCATGACGCGCGACAGGCCGGCGATGCGGTCTTCTTCGCCGCGTGGCGAAACGATCGTCTGGCCATCGTTGAACGATCCGCGCTGCACGCGCGCCACCGAGAGCTTGCCGCCATGCGCGGTGTGGATGGTGCGGAACACATGCGCGGCGGGCGGGCCGTCGTGCGCCACGCCGAGACGCTCGCGCGTCTGCGCAATGCCCGGCGCCTCGTGACGCAGCGCCTTGAGCAGCCGCGTGACGCCATTGCCATGCTCGGCTGCGCCGATGAACACCGGCACCGCGAGACTGTCGCGCAATTCGCGCGCGAGATCGTCGAAGACCTGGTCGCGGGGCGGCTCGATGTCGCCGACGAGTTCTTCCAGCAGCGCGTCGTCATAATCGGCGAGACGCTCCAGCATGGAATAGCGCGCCTCCTTTTCACGCGCGACGTCGCCCATCGGCAGTTCGATCAGTCTTGAAGGCGCGTGTTCGCGGTAGACATAGGCGCGCTCCAGCGCGAGATCGATGAAGCCGGTGGCGACGCCATTCTCGAAGATCGGAATCTGGCGCAGCAGCAGGTTGGCGCGCGAGGCGGGCTGCAGCATGTCGAGCGTGTCGCGGATGCTGGCGGGGTTGGCGTCGATCTTGTTGAGGAAGATCATGCGCGGGATCTTGAGTTCCTCGAGATCGCGCAGAATGACTTGCAGCGCAGCGACCTTTCGCGGGTCCGCCTCGCAGACGACGATGGCGGCGTCGCACAGCGCGACGACATTGCGCATGTCCTGCGCGAATTCGATCGAGCCGGGACAATCCACGAAGGTGATGCGGTCGCCCATGTAGTCGACCGACGCCACATTGGCCTCGACGCTCATCACATGCGCGCGCGCCTCGGCGCTGGAATCCCCGATCGTCGAACCGTCGCGCACGTTGCCGGGCCGCGCCAGCGCGCCGCCGCGTGCGAGCAGGCTGTCGAGAAGGGTTGTCTTGCCGCTCTGGAAGGGGCCGACCAGTGCGATCAGGCGCGGCCCCGTGACTCGTCTGCCGTTGGATGCTTTGTCCATCGTCATGCGCTCCCCTGTCGAGGGCGCCGGGACTTTGCCGACCACGCCGGCGCCCGGCGCCGCTGTTGACGAAAAGATCGTTTCAGGTCGGCAACAGACGCGCAAGGCGCCAAATGTGCTGCGGCGCAGTGCATCAAACGCACAGATCGCCGGGCTGTGGCGCGCGGGAGACAGACTCGCGACCCGTCTCGCTGCTATCGTGGGATTGTTCCGGGTTTTCCGGTTGCGGCAGGGCGCGAGAGCCATTCGCCAAAACCGGACGGGGGCAAAGGGGGCAAGCCCGGCGGAAACGCCGGGCTTTTCTTTTTGGGGTTCGTCATTGGTGTCCAGCCCCCTCCCGCCCGCGGGGGAGAAGGGCGCGTATCAACCAGTCTTGCTCATGATCGTCGCCTGTATTTGCTGAAGCGCGAGATCGCATCCGCCAATGATCAGATCATTCGGAAAGCGGAGCACTTCGTAATTCATCGCGCGGAGATATGCGTCGCGTTTCCTGTCGTGCGATTTCTGTTCCGCTTCGTCATGCGGCGGTCCATCCAGCTCGACGATCAGTCGATACTCGACGCAAAGGAAGTCAGCGACATACGGCCCTATCGGAACCTGTCTCCTGAACTTGATGTGTCTGAAACGCGAGCCGCGCAAGGCCCGCCACAGGATCGTTTCCGCAATGGTCATGTCCCGACGCAATTCGCGCGCGAAAGATACATTGCGAGACGTGCTTCTGGGCGGCATACGCGATGATCGATCAGCGCCAAGCAATGGTCAAGCTTGCAGCCTTCTCCCGCGCTGGCGGGAGAAGG
>JAQGKM010000396.1 GCA_028290125.1 Hyphomicrobiales bacterium
TGCTCGGTCCGCTGCAGGATCTCGAAGCCGGCGAGGGGCTCGAGGGCATGGGACGCGGCATCGCCTTCCAGGTCGCCGAATCGCTCGGCGTGCTGGAGCGCTCCAAGGTCGCCGACGAGGTCAAGAATCTCGATCAGGAAGGCCGCGCATCGCTCCGCAAGGTCGGCGTCCGCTTCGGCGCCTATCATATCTACCTGCCGGCCCTTCTGAAGCCCGCGCCGCGTGCGCTCGCCGCCCAGCTGTGGGCCCTGAAGCATGGCGGCATCGAAGGCGTGGCCGGAATCGAGGAAGTGCCGCATCTGGCGTCCTCGGGCCGCACGTCCTTTGCGGCCGACAAGGCCGTGCCGAAAGGCTTCTATCGCGCGGCCGGTTTCCGCGTCTGCGGCGAACGCTGCGTGCGCGTCGATATCCTTGAACGCCTGGCCGATCTCATCCGCCCGGCCATCGCCTATCGCCCCGGCGTGACGCCGGGCGATGCGCCCGCCGGTTCGGCGGACGGCGATGGTTTCGTCGTGACGGTCGCGATGACATCGCTGGCCGGCTGCTCGGGCGAAGCCTTCGCGTCGATCCTGCGTTCGCTCGGCTACATGAGCGACAAGCGCCCGGGTCCGGCGATCACCGTGCCGCTGCTGGCCGCCGCCGCCCGCGAGCCCTTGAAGCCCACCGAAGCCGTGGCGACCGAGGCTGTTGCTGAGCCGGCTGCCGCCGAAGCCGCAGCGCCTGCGGCCGAACCGCTGATCAGCGAAGCCGCGTCCGAGGCTGCGCCCGTTGAAAACGCCGAGCCGGTCGCGGAAGCGCCCGCGCCCGTCGAGGCGGCGCCGGTCGCCGAACCGGCGGCCGAAGCGCCGCAGCCTGAGGCGGAAGCGCCGGAGCCTGCGACCGAAACGTCCGCCGTCTTCGATGAAGCTCCCGTTGCCGAAGCCACCGCTGCCGAGGCGGCTGCGTCGGTCGAGCCGGAGCTCATCGAGGTCTGGCGGCCGCATCGCCAGCATCAGCATGGACGCCGTCCGGAACGCGGCGCGCAGAACCGCCGACCCCAGCGTGGCGCGCCTGCGCCCGCACAGGCAGGCGCTCCGGCCGAACCCACGGCGCCCGTCGAGGGCGGGGCTCCGCCGCGCCGCGACGATCGCCGCAAGGGAGGCAATTTCTCGAACTTCCGTCGTGACGGAGGCGCCGAGGGCAAACCCGCAGGCGAGTGTCCCAATCGCGGTCCGCGTCCGCCCGGTGGCGGCGATCGCGGCAAGGGCGGCGACCGCCGTCCCGATCGCGACCAGCGTCGCAGCGGTGGCGGCGACAGGACGTTCGCCTCCACAGAGCGTCCGGCGCCGCGTGAGCGCCAGCCCGATCCGAATTCGCCCTTCGCCAAACTGCTGGCGTTGAAGGCGGAGCTGGAAGGCAAGGGCAAGAAGGACTGACGCTTGGCGAAACCGGGTCGAGATCGCATGGACGTGGCCGGGGCGGAAGCTCCGGTCAGCCGCCAGCGGCTCGACAAGTGGTTATGGTTCGCCCGCGTCCTGAAAAGCCGGACACTGGCGGCTAAACTGGTCGCCGAAGGCCATGTACGCGTCAACGGCGTCCGCGCGGACGCGCCCGCCAAGGCCGTGATGCCCGGCGACGTGCTGACGATTTCACTCGAGAGAGCCGTCAAGGTCCTGCGGATCGTGTCGGGTGGCGCGCGCCGCGGCCCATACGAGGAAGCCAGGCTCTTGTACGAGGACCTTTCGCCGCCACCGCCGCCGCGCGTGCCGGGCGCGGCTCTGTTCCCGCGCCGTGCGGCGGGCGCAGGCCGCCCGACCAAGCGCGAACGCCGGAGCCTCGCAGCCTGGCTCGGCCGCGTCTGAACCCGCACGTCACCCTTGTCTTGCGCGCGGACGCAGGAGGCGTTAGCAAGCGGCGGACAGGCATTTGGGCGAGCGCTGGCCGCGCCCGCTCCGGGAGAACGGCATGACCTACGTCGTCGGCGAAAACTGCATCAAGTGCAAATACATGGACTGCGTGGAAGTCTGCCCCGTGGATTGTTTCTACGAGGGCGAGAACATGCTCGTCATCCATCCCGACGAATGCATCGACTGTGGCGTCTGCGAGCCGGAATGCCCCGCCGAGGCGATCAAGCCCGACACCGAGCCGGGCCTCGACAAGTGGCTGACCCTCAATGCCGACATGGCGAAGGTCTGGCCCAACATCACCATCAAGCGCGACGCGCCGGCCGACGCCAAGGACTTCGACGGCAAGGATGGCAAGTTCGAGGCGTATTTCTCGGCCAACCCCGGCGAGGGTGACTGAGCCGCCGCAAAGCGCGCGAATCGCGCCTTTGGGAGATCAACAGGTTAACCTTTCCCCGGCCGGACAAGTCCAGCCGGAGCGGAATTCTTTGATTTCGATCGATTTTCGTGATATGTGACTTATTAACAGTCGAGTATTCCGCAAACAGGTCCGTTGTGGCCCAGCTTTAGCTGGATCCCGTTGATTTGAGTTTCGTGAGGGGCGCCTTGTCCCCTCGGGCGCATCTTCAACACGGATGATGTTTCGGCCTGGCTGAGGAGTCGCGCATCGCGCCGTCCGACCTGCCCCTCCGGGCCAAGTGTCGCATGGACCCTGCGCTCCGCTCTGAACGGAAGCTGCGTATCGCTTCCGCCCCCGTTCCGGCTCCAACCCGGGACAAGATAGGAGTGCCCAGTCATGGCGTCGTCGAAGAAGTCGGTCACCGCAAAGAAAGCCACAAGCGCCAAATCTGCCCCCTCGCCGAAAGGCAAGGCCGAGGCAAAACCGGCGTCCAAAGGCGCCGCCGTAAAAGGCAAGGCTGCGGCTCCGGCCAAACACGTCGCCAAGGCGGCGGCCAAAGCGGTCGCCAGACCCGTGACCAAGGCTGCCGCGAAGCCGGCCTCCAAGGCGCCAGCGAAGGGCGCTTCGAAGACGAATGTCAAGGCAAAGATCGAGACCAGGTCCGCCGCTAAAACGGCGCCCGCTTCAAAGGCCGTCGCGGCCGCGAAAGCTTCGGTGAAGCCTGCCGTGAAAGCGGTGATCAAGCCGGTCGCCAAGCCAGTCGCCAAGCCTGCCAGTAAAACGGCGGCCAAGCCGGTCGCCAAGTCTGCCTCTAAGCCGGTCGCCAAGGCGCCCGTGAAGGAAGTCGCCGCCAAATTGAGCATTGTCCCGAAGGCCTCACCCAAGTCCGTCGCCGCGCCGGCGAAGTCTGCTCCGAAGTCCCCGGTCAGCGCCGAGGCGCCAAAGGTCCGCGCCGCCGCCAAGGCCGCCGCCCCGACAGCTTCGAAGGTCAGCGCCCGGACAAGCGAGAAGGCCGCTGAAGCTCCGCCCGTCATGAAGGCGGCGGCCGCCGAGGCGCCCGCTTCCCCCAAGGCCGTCGCCGAAAAGATGGCTGCGTCGATCGAGAAAGCGGCGCCCAAGGCCGCCAAGGCTGCTGCGCGCGCGACAGCGGAAAAGATTTCGGCCAAGCCGGAGCCGACGCCGGCTGCTGGCGTTGGTCAGAAGAAGAAGGCCCCAACGGCCCGCAAGGTGGGTGGAAAGGTCGCAAAAGCGGCCCCTCCGCCAGTTCAGCCGATCGTCCGTCTCGCTCCGGCGCGTCTGGCGGTGGGCTCTTCGGCCCCTCCGGCCGCCCAGGATCTGATGATGAAGGACGATGCGGTGAACTCACACCAGACGAATGCAGGAAAGTCTATGAAAGCGGCGACCCCGGCCACGGGCGCCCCGGTCAAGGCTGCGGAAAAGCCCGCGCAGCAGCCCAAGCCCGGCGCACACCGCACTGGCTTCAAGGTGAATGAATTCATTGTTTATCCGGCCCATGGCGTGGGCCAGATCGTCGCGATCGAAGAGCAGGAAGTCGCCGGCTTCAAGCTCGAACTTTTCGTGATCAACTTCATGAAAGACAAGATGACGCTGAAGGTCCCGATGCCGAAGGTGATTGCCGGCGCGATCCGCAAGCTTGCGGACGCGACGACCGTGCAGCGCGCCCTCGACACGCTGACCGGCCGCGCGCGCGTCAAGCGCACGATGTGGTCGCGTCGCGCGCAGGAATATGAAGCCAAGATCAACTCGGGCGATCTGCAGTCGATCGCGGAAGTCGTGCGCGATCTCTATCGCTCCGACGCGCAGCCCGAGCAGTCCTATTCCGAACGTCAGCTCTATGAAGCTGCGCTCGATCGCATGGCGCGCGAACTCGCCGCCGTGAACAGGCTCACCGATTCCGAATCGTTGAAGCTGATCGAGGCGCAGTTGCAGAAGGGTCCGCGTCGCGGCGGCAAGGCTGACGCCGAGACCGACGCTGATGCAGATGCGGTCGAGGAAACCGACGAGGCCGAAGAAGGTGGCGTCGAGGAAGCGGCCTGATCGCTTCGCTCCTGAAAACGAAAAAAGCCCGGCGATCTGCCGGGCTTTTTTTTATGCGCGCGATGAGGGCGACGTCAGATCATCGCGCCGGCGATATCATGCGGGTGGCGCTCCATGAGCGCGCGGCGCAGTTTCTCGATGGCGCGATTTTCAATCTGCCGCACGCGCTCCTTGGAGATGCCGAGCCGGTCGCCGAGCGCTTCGAGCGTCGC
>JAQGKM010000411.1 GCA_028290125.1 Hyphomicrobiales bacterium
CGGCCGCGCGGGTGCGGCCTTGGCCACTGGCGCAGGCGTCGGAGCGGGGGCGGGCGCAGCGGCCGGAGCCGGAGCCGCCGCCACTGGCGCCGGGGCGACTGCGACTGGCTCAACGGGAGCCGGCGCAGGCGCAGGCGCAGCTGCGACCGGCGCAGCGACGACTGCAGGCTTTGGCGCGACCGGGGCCGCCGGAGCGGCGGTCGTCGCGGGTGTGGCTGTGGCAGGCGCCGGAGCAGCCGGCGCCGCGGCGGCCGGCTTCGGCGCCGCAGCGGGCGCGGCAGCCGGCGCGATGGTGCGCCGCTTGACCGTCTCGACCACGACCGCTTTCGTGCGGCCGTGCGAGAAGCTTTGACGGACGACGCCCTGCTCCACCGGGCGCTTCAGCGAAAGTGTCTTCGCCGGGCCTACGGTCAAGGTCTTGTCGCCGGAATTCTTCGTTTCAGTCATATGGTCTCGATCCCAGGGCCGCGCCCGCTCGTCATCACATTGGCGCCGGAGCCATGCTCCGGCCGGTCTTGTTGGCAATGATCCGGGCCGCCGCCCCGCTGATTGCGGTCATCCGCTCCTGCTTGGACCGGGCCGCCCTCTGCGTCCGATCCCGAAATGTCTGCCGATCCTTCGACCGATGCCGGCGCCGCTGGTGATGCGGTTTCAGCCCCGATCTCGCTCCTGTAATGGGCGAGACGACGGCACCGCTCCAGAAACGCCTTGCTTGCCGCGCCGCTCTTGAGCGCTGCATGTATCACATTTGACCGCCCCAATGCCAAATCCAATTGGCCAGAGGCGAAGAGAATGATTCGCGGCACCGAAGCCGCTGCTTCGCCGTAGTTTCGCGTCAGCGCCTGCCCGATTTTGCGGACGCCGTCCGGGCCGCCATCGGTCGCATGGACCATGGCGGCGACCGGCGCCGAGGCGATGGCTTTCTCGACCTTTGCCGAGCCCGTCGAGACGAGCCCGGCCTTGTTGCAGATCGACAACGACTGCAGCGCGCTCTGTTCGAGCAGCCGGTCGACGTCGTCAGGCAGTGTCGCCGCGGCGCGCGCCTTGGCCTTGAAGCTTTTGGCGAAGGCCTGCCGCTTCACCGCTTCCGCGACAATCGGCTTCTGCGCCGTCACCCAAACCCCGCGCCCGGGCAGGTTTCGCTTGAGATCAGGTACGACGCTCTCGTCGGGCCCGATCACGAAGCGCAACATCTCGGACGGCGCACGGATCTGACGCGTGACGATGCACGTCCGCTCAGATTCCGTTTCCGCCATCCTGTCCGTACGCGTCAAATCAACGTCTCCGTTCAGCTCTCGGAAGCTTCGGCGCCAACCTCGGCGTCGTCCTCCACGGGCTCGGGCTCAACCGCGGCCTCGACCCAGCCCGCCTTGACGCGGGCGTTCATGATCATGGCCTCGGCGTCTTCGCGCGAGATCTCGATGCCATCGAGGAAGCCGGCGTTCTTGATCGTTTCGCCGTCCTTGCGTTCGGTCCAGCCGACGAGATCGTCGGTCGCGCAGCCTGCAAGATCTTCGATGGTCTTCACGTCGTTTTCGCCGAGCTTCACCATCATGGCGGTGGTGACGCCATCGACGTCGCGCAATTCGTCGGCGACGCCGAGTTCCTTGCGACGGCCGTCGAGTTCGGCTTCCTGCTTGGCGAGGAATTCGCGGGCGCGGTTCTGGATCTCGCTGGCGGTGTCTTCGTCGAAGCCCTCGATCGAGGCGAGTTCGGCGAGTTCCACGTAGGCAAGTTCCTCAACCGAGCGGAAGCCTTCGGACGCAAGCAGCTGGCCGACGACCTCGTCGACGTCGAGCGCCTGCATGAAGGTATTGGTGCGTTCCAGGAATTCCTTCTGGCGGCGCTCGGATTCTTCCGCTTCCGTCAGAATGTCGATGTCCCAGCCAGTGAGCTGCGACGCAAGCCGCACGTTCTGACCACGACGACCGATCGCAAGAGACAATTGGTCATCCGGGACAACAACTTCAATACGCGCCGAGTCTTCGTCGAGCACGACTTTCACGACTTCAGCAGGCTGCAGCGCATTGACGATGAAGGTGGCGGCGTCCGCCGACCACGGAATGATGTCGATCTTCTCGCCCTGCAGTTCGTTCACCACGGCCTGCACGCGCGAGCCGCGCATGCCGACGCAGGCGCCGACGGGATCGATGGACGAGTCACGCGAAATGACGGCGATCTTGGCGCGCGAACCCGGATCGCGGGCCACCGACTTGACCTCGATGATGCCGTCGTAAATTTCCGGCACTTCCTGCGCGAACAGCTTGGCCATGAACTGCGGATGCGTGCGCGACAGGAAGATCTGCGGGCCGCGCTGTTCGCGGCGCACGTCGTAGACGTAGGCGCGGACGCGGTCGCCCGGGCGGAACATTTCACGCGGGATCAGCTCGTCGCGGCGAACGATGGCCTCGCCACGGCCGAGGTCGATGATCACATTGCCGTATTCGACGCGCTTGACGACGCCGTTGACGATCTCGCCGATGCGATCCTTGTATTCCTGATACTGGCGGTCACGCTCGGCTTCGCGCACTTTCTGCACGATGACCTGCTTGGCCGATTGCGCGGCGATGCGGCCGAAGTCGAAGGGCGGCAGCGTTTCGGCAATCCAGTCGCCGACCTGCGCGGCTGGATTGCGCTTGCGCGCGTCCGCCAGAAGGATCTGCGTCGCGTCGCTCTCGATCTGGTCGACCACGAGCATCAGGCGCGAGGTGCGGACTTCGCCGGTGCGCGGGTTGATCTCGACGCGGATCTCGGTTTCCTGACCGTAGCGCGAACGCGCGGCTTTCTGCAGCGCGTCTTCCATCGAGTTCAAAACAATCTCACGCGAAATGGACTTTTCGCGCGCGACCGCATCGGCGATCTGCAAGAGCTCGAGCCTGTTGGCGCTGACGGCCATGTTTGTCTCTCCTGGAACGACTGGGAGTCGGTTGTAAGCGATTAGCGTTTGGGAAGCGGACGGCTGCGGCGCGCGGCGGCGGCTCCCGGTGAAAGGGGTTTGGGCTTGGCGAAGCGGCCCGGGCCGCGACGCACTTCAGTCTCTTCTTCCGGCTCGGACGCCGGTTCTTCCTCGGCGAGCTTGCCGGCGCGAAGCGACTCGCGAATGAGCGCTTCGGTGAGCACGAGCCGAGCCTGATCGATATCGTTGACAGGCAGACGAACATCCGAGGGTTCGTCGGCCCGCGCGTCGACGCGACGCAGCAGGACGACGGCGTTGCGGCCCTCGCCCTCGACGCCCTCGATCCAGCCACGAAAGCGCTTGCGCCCGTCGATGCCGAAATTCAGTTCGACGCGCGCTTCATGGCTGACAGCGCGCTGGAAGTCGGACAGCCGCACCAGAGGACGGTCGATCCCGGGGGACGAGACTTCGAGGCGATACGCCTGGGTGATGGGCTCTTCGAGATCGAGCACAGGCGAGAGCGCCACGCTGACCTTCTCGCAATCGTCGACGTTCATGGTGCCGTCGGTACGCTCGGCCATGATCTGCAGCGTCGTGTCCATGCCGGACGAGATCTTCACGCGGACGAGACGAAACCCGAGATCATGCAGGACCGGCGCGGCGATCAGCGCGACGCGCGCGGCCACGCCCGAGTCCATGACCAGACGCGGCTCGTCGAGCAGATCCGGGCCGGTTTCCGGCCCCGTGACGCTCTTGTCCTGCTCCAAACCCATGCTCCCCTGTATGCCCGACGCCGTCCCTGACGCGCCTGACCAAGCAAAAAAGAGCGGGTCCCGGCCGGGCCCCACTCTCGACAATTGACCATCCGAAATGGCCACACTGCGAAATGTGAATGGCAGCCTTATACACCTGCCGCCCCCCTCAGGCAAGGCGTCCCCGCGCATGCGGGCCATGCGGCCGCCGGCGATGGACACAGCCTCGCCACACCCCTATTCGGGTCCGTCGCGATCCTCGGAAACATCATGCATCTGAAACCAGATACGCTGGCCATGACGGTCATGCTCGCCTTCATGACGGCGCTCGGGCCGTTGGCGACCGACCTGTACCTTCCGTCGCTGCCGCACATCGGCGCAGCGCTCGGGGCGACGCCCGCGGCCGTGCAACTCACGCTATCGGCCTACTTGATCGGCTTCTCGGTCGGACAGATCTTCTATGGGCCGATCTCCGACGCGCTCGGCCGCAAGCCCGTGCTGGTCGCCGCCTTCGCGCTGTTCGTCGTCGCCACCATCGCCTGCGCGGCAGCGACATCTGTCGAAATGCTGATCTTCGCCCGCGCCCTGCAGGCATTCGGCGGCGCGGGGCCAATCATTCTCGCCCGCACGATGGTGCGCGACCTGTACGAGGGTCCGCGCGCCGGGCGCGAGATGTCGATGATGGGCAGCATCATGGGCGTTACGCCGATCATCGCACCGGTTCTCGGCGGCTTCCTCCAGGTGGCGCTGGGCTGGCGTTCCATTTTCGTCACCATGGCGGTCGGCGGCATGATTCTGGCCCTGCTCGCGGCCTTTCTGGTGCCCGAGACCAATCGCTTCCGCGACGCCGCGCATCTGGCGCCGCGCGCGATCCTTCGCTCCTACGGAGTCGTGCTGAAGAATGGCGCGTACCGGGCCTATGTCGCGCTTCTGGCGCTGAGCTACGCGGGCCTTTTCGCGTTCATTTCCGCATCGTCCTTCGTGATGCAGGGCGTCTATGGCCTGAACGAAATCATGTTTGGCATCGCCTTCGCGATCTGCTCGGTGAGCTTCGTTCTTGGCACGCTGATCGGCACGCGCATCGTGTCGCGGCGCGGCTTCGACGGCACGATCAGCGTGGGAGTGGCGCTGCTCGCGATCGGCGGCGTCGGGCAATGGCTTGGCGCCTACTTCCTGCCCGGCCAGATCGTCGCGCTGATCATTCCCGAGATGATCTACTTCACCGGCATCGGGCTTGTGTTGCCGCAGGCGATGGCCGCCGCCATGGCGCCGTTTCCGGAACGCGCCGGCGTCGCCTCGTCGCTGGCGGGCTTCGTCCAGATGGTGTTTGCGTCGGTCGCCGGCGCCGCCGTCGGCGCCTTCGTGGGTGGCAGCGCGATGCCTCTCGTCACCGCCTCGGCGCTGTCGGGACTTGGCGCTTGGGCGATCTTCGCCTCCACAAGACGCCTGCGCCGCAAGTGGATCTGACGTTCAGGCGATCCCCGCAACGGCCGAGATCAGCGCGGCGATGTCCTCCTCGCGCGACAGGCGATGGTCGCCGTCCTTGATCAGCGACAGGGTCACGCAATCGCCGGCGAGATGCTCGACCAGCGTCATGGCGTGCGACCACGGAACATCCGGATCCTGCATGCCCTGCAGGATGTGCACGGGCGCATGCGCATCGAGCGTCTGGCCCAGCAGCAGATTGCGGCGTCCGTCCTCGATCAGCTCGCGCGTGATCGGATAGGGATCGGGCGCGTAGGCGCTCTGCCGCAACCAGACGCCGTCGGTCTCGATCTGCTTGCGGATCTTGGGCGACATCTGCGCCCACATCAGCGCTTCCGTGAAGTCGACCGCAGGGGCGATCAGCACGAAGCCCGCGAGCCTTTCGCGAGCCTCTTGGGCGCCCATCGCGCGCGCCGCGAGCAGCGCGATCCACCCGCCCATCGACGAGCCGATGATGACCTGCGGCCCGGACGTCTGGGTGCGGATCAGCGCGAGGCTCTGCGCCAGCCAGTGCGAGATCACGCCGTCCTCGAACCGCCCGTCAGATTCGCCGTGCCCTGAATAATCGAAACGCAGGCACGCGCGGCCTTCGCTGGCTGCAAACGCGTCGAGCCTTTGCGCCTTGGTCGATTGCATGTCGGACTTGAAGCCGCCGAGCCAGACGAGGCCCGGGCGCGCCGGAGCCGCTGGACTGGCCAGGCGTCGCCTGAAGGCGATTCTGCAACCATCGACCATCTGAAAAGACACGGGAATGGCGTCGTCCACAATCATCTCGGCCCTTTGCGGTTGTATCTCGCCCGTGGGTATCGTGAAGTTGATTCGCTTGACCTGCGCCGCGCGGCTGGCGGACATATAGCGGCAGGATACGCGATGCGACAGACTGCGAGGGGTGCTTTCGAGACTGGTGGGCGGACCATTCTGGCCGGCCGGACCGTGCTCCAGATCATCCCCCGGCTCGATGCCGGCGGCGCCGAGCGCACCACGATCGACATCGCCGCCGCGCTCGCCGAAGCCGGCGCCCGGCCTCTGGTCGCCTGTGAAGGCGGCCGTCTGGTCAGCGAATTGCAGGCCAAGGGCGGCGTGTGGATCCCGTTTCCTGCCGGCACCAAGAATCCTTTTCTGATGGCGCTGAACGTGCGCCGCCTGTCCGACATCGTCCGCCGGGAGCGCGTCGACATCCTGCACGCCCGGTCGCGCGCCCCCGCCTGGGTGGCGCTCGGCGCGGCCCGGCGGACGCAAACGCCGTTCGTGACAACCTACCATGGAGCCTACTCCGGCCGTGCGAAGTTGAAGCTTCTCTACAATTCGGTCATGGCGCGCGGCGATGTCGTGATCGCCAATTCGGCCTATACGGCTGGCCTGATCTCCAGCGCCTACGATTTCGCCCACGATCGCACCGCCGTGATCTATCGCGGCGCGGATCTGCGGCACTTCGCGCGCAGCGCGGTCGATACGGCGCGCGTCCAGAAAATGCGCAAGAGCTGGAAAGTGGCCCCCGAGGAGCGCGTCGTCCTGCTCGCCGCCCGGCTCACCGCCTGGAAAGGCCAGAAGGTGCTGATCGAAGCCGCCCGCCTGCTGGTCGCGCGCGGCCTGACGGACGTGAAGTTCATTCTTGCCGGCGACGATCAGGGCCGCACCGCCTATGTGCGTGAACTCGACGCCGCCATCGAAAAAGCAGGTCTCAAGGGCATCGTGTCCCGCGTCGGCCATGTGACCGACATGCCGGCCGCTCTCGCGGCGGCGGCCGTGCTCGCCGTGACGTCCACCGAGCCTGAGGCCTTCGGCCGCTCCGCCGTGGAGGCGCAAGCGATGGGAACGCCGGTCGTGGTGACCGACCTCGGCGCCGTTCCCGAGACGGTGCTCGCGCCGCCGCGCGTCTCCCGCGACCACCGCACAGGTTGGACGATCCCGCCCAATGACCCCCAGGCGCTCGCCGACACCCTGGAAACCATCCTGTCGATGGGCGCGGCGGCGCGCGACGCGCTGGCCGAACGGTCCCGCAAGCATGTCGAGCAGTCGTTCGGGCTCGAGCGGATGTGCGGCCGCACCCTCGAAATCTACGGTCGTCTGCTGGAGCATACCGGCCAGCCGCCCGCCTAGTCCCAATGGCGACCGGTCAGGCGACAGCCCCTGAGTTGACTTCCCGCCCCATCGACACGATCTTTCATCCGGGTTCGGTTCCCCGCGCTTGCGCTGCGGGGGCGTTGAGGCTTATGCCTGCCGGGTCCGATTATCGACATCAGGAGAGTTTGCCATTCGTCGTCCCATGAAAGCCCCGCCCACTCCGCAGAAAGACGGGCAACGCATCAACCGCGACATTCGGGTTCGCGAGGTGCAGCTGATCGATCAAGACGGTCAGAACCGTGGCGTCGTCGAGCACGCGGAGGCTCTCCAGATGGCCGAAGAGGCCGGCCTCGACCTTGTCGAGATCGTTCCGAACGCCAATCCGCCGGTCTGCAAGATCCTCGATTACGGCAAGTTCCGCTTCCTGGAGCAGAAGAAGGCCGCCGAGGCGCGCAAGAAGCAGAAAATCGTCGAAGTGAAGGAGATCAAGCTCCGTCCCGGCATCGACGACCACGATTACGATGTGAAGATGAAGGCGATGCGGCGCTTCTTCGACGAGGGCGACAAGGTCAAGGTGACGTTGCGCTTCCGTGGACGCGAAATGGCCCATCAGGACATCGGCTATCGCCTGCTCGAGCGGGTGAAGGGCGAAATCCAGACGATCGCCAAGGTCGAGCTGGAGCCCTCGATGGAAGGTCGCCAGATGATCATGATCCTGGCGCCGCGCTAAGGTTTTCTAGCAGACGATGCGATTTGCAAGTTCAAGGATGCCCCGGTTCGTATCGACCGGGGCATTTTTCGTTGGTGACCATGCCATGCCTGCGTGACGATCCCGGGCGACTGCGACTTGCAAAGACTGGGGCGGGGCTCTATAAGCCGCGCTCTGAACCGCCCGGCTGATAGGGCTGCCGTGGCGGTTCTTTTCGCTCATTGTGACGCGAACGAAGGGGTTTCGGCCCTTTCGCCTGAACTAACGGGCGGGCAACCGCCCCATGGAGAGCCAAATGCCCAAGTTGAAGACGAAGTCGGGCGCGAAAAAGCGCTTCAAGATCACTGGCACTGGCAAGGTGCTTTACGCCCAGCGCGGCAAGCGTCACGGCATGATCAAGCGGACCAACAAGCAGATCCGGAACCTGCGCGGCACCAACGTCCTGTTCAAGACGGATGGTGACAACATCAAGAAGTACTTTCTGCCCAACGGCTGAGACTTCTCCGCCCTTTCCTATCAAGCTTATTTTCCAGGAGATCAGTCATGGCACGTGTCAAACGCGGCGTAACCTCGCACGCCAAGCACAAGAAAACACTCGACGCCGCGAAGGGCTTTTATGGCCGTCGCAAGAACACCATCCG